>JBKJZF010000209.1:0-17630 GCA_046715315.1 Solirubrobacterales bacterium
CATCGGCGGCGGCGTCGAGCACATGGGCCACATCTCCTTCGCCGACGGCATGGCGATCCAGCAGGAGCACGGCATGGCCTTCACCCCCGAGCTGATGGAGCGCTACAACCTGGTGCCCCAGGGAATCTCGGCCGAGATGATCGCCGACCAGTGGGAGATCCCCCGCTCCGAGCTTGACGAGATCGGCGTGCGCTCCCACCAGCTCGCCCACCGGGCGACGGAGGAGGGCCGCTTCGAGCGCGAGATCGTGCCGATCCAGGTCAACGGCGATACCTACTCGGTAGACCAGGGCATCCGCCCCGACACGACCATCGAGGCGCTCTCGCAGCTGAAGACCGTGTTCAAGGAGGACGGCAAGATCACCGCCGGCAACTCCTCGCAGATCTCCGACGGCGCCGCCGCGGTGCTGGTGATGACCCGCGAGAAGGCCGAGGCGCTCGGCCTCACCCCGAGGGCCCGGATCGTCGACCAGACCACGGTCGGCGTCGACCCGGTGATCATGCTCACCGGCCCGATCCCGGCGACGCGCAAGCTCCTCGACCGCAACGGGATGAAGATCGACGACATCGATCTGATCGAGATCAATGAGGCCTTCGCCTCGGTGATCGCCGCCTGGCGGCGCGAGCTCGAGCCCGACATGGATCGCGTCAACGTCAACGGCGGCGCGATCGCCCTCGGCCACCCGCTCGGCTCGACCGGCGCCCGGCTGACGACGACGCTCCTGCACGAGCTCGAGCGCACCGACAAGGAGGTCGGCCTCGTGACCATGTGCTGCGGCGGCGGGCTCGGGACCGGGACGCTGATTCAAAGAATTTGAGGATCCTGCACCGCGGCTTCGCCGCTAGCGCCGTCGGGTGTCTGGTGGCGCTGGGCGGGTGTGGCGGTGGGGGTGAGACGCCGGCGGTGGCGCCGGCGGACTTCCCGCCGCTGACCAAGGAGGAGTTCCTGTTCGAGGCGGACCGGATCTGCTTCGCGACGGAGTCGCAGATCGAGGCCGCCGTCGACGACTATGCGACCGGGTCCCCTCGAGGCGACCCGCCGCGGAGCCCGCGAGCTGGCCGCCGACCCGCTCGCCGCGGTTGACCGCCCCCCGGCATCGCTGCTCGAGGCCGAGCGTCTCGCGCGGCGCTACGGCTCGGAGGAGTGCGGGCTGCGGGGGCTTTCCCGCTAGATTGCCGCCCGTTCGATTGCCACCCCCCGACCAAGGATTGACCCGATGCGCCTGAAGACCTCCCTCGCCCTGCTGCTGACCCTGGGGCTGCTCGCCGCAGGATGCGGTGGCGACGACGAGACCACCAGCTCGACCACGACCGAGGCGACAGGGGCGAGCGGCGCCTCCGGGGCGTCCGGCGAGTCCGGCGCCGCGGGCATCCTGCCGGCCGACTTCGCCGCCGAGGCCGACGCGATCTGCAAGGACGCCGAGCCCGACCTGGAGGCCGCCTTCGGCAACCTCGGCCAGGGCAAGCCGAGCGCGGGTGCACTCGACGACGCGGTCTCTGCGCTCGTCGCCAGCATCCAGGGCCAGATCGACGACATCCGCGCGCTCGGCGCGCCCGAGGAGGGGGCCGAGGAGCTGACCCAGTTCCTCGACGACGCCGAGTCGGCGCTCTCGGAGATCGAGTCCGACCCGCAGTCGCTGCTTTCGGGCGATGATCCGTTCGCGGACGTCAACAAGCAGGGTCTGGCGCTGGGTCTCGAGACCTGCGGCGGCTGATCGGCGCGCTGGAGCGGATATCGATCGCCGCCATCGGCGGCACCGCCGGCGAGCTCGCCTCCGAGGCCCGCGCGGCCGAGCAGGCGGGCGTCGAGTGCCTGTGGGCGCCGGAGCTGTTTCGCAGCTCGGTCACCCAGGCGACCTACCTGGGGGCGATCACCGAGCGCATCCAGGTGGGCACCGGGATCGCCTGGGCCTTCACCCGCAGCCCGTTCATCCTCGCGATCTCGGCGCTCGACATCGACGAGTTCTCCGGCGGGCGCTTCAGGCTCGGGCTCGGCGCCGGGGTCAAGCGCCTGAACGAGACCTGGCACGGCGTCGACTACGGCCGCCCGGCGCCCCATCTGAAGGAGTCGATCGAGGCGGTGCGCCTGATCATGCAGCAGGCCCACCGCGGCGAGCCGATCCGCTTCCAGGGCTCCTACTACGACATCGACATCAAGGGCTGGATGCGCCCGCACCCGCCGGCCCGGGAGTCGGTGCCGATCTACACCGCGGCCGTCCGCGAGGGGATGGCGCGGATGGCCGGCGACGTCGCCGACGGCCTCATTGGGCACCCGATGTGCTCGCTGCGCTGGCTGGAGGAGGTGCTGATCGCCAACTTCGAGACCGGGCTGCGCCGCTCGAACCGGCAACGCTCCGACCTGGACTTCATCCCCACGGTCTGCTGCGCGATCGACGACGACGAGCAGGCGGCCCGCGAGGCCGCGCGGCGGACGATCTGCTTCTACGCCACCGTGCGCACCTACATGCCGCTGTGGGAGCTGCACGGCTTCGGCGAGGCGGCGGCCGCGGTCGGCGAGTCCTTCCGGGCCGGCGACCTGGCGGCGATGCCGGGTCACATCCCGGACGAGATGGTCGACACCTACACCGCGGCCGGCCCCCTCGACAAGGTCCGCGAGCGGGTCGAGGCCGTGGCCGGGCGGGCCGACGGCGTCTTTCTCACGCCGCCCACCTACTTCCTCGCCCCCGAGGAGCTGATGGGCTACCAGCAGCGGATCATCGAGGCGTTCGCTCCCGCCGCCTATAAAGCGTCACATCGGCGCCCCTCCGGGGTTTAGGCTGGGCAGGTGGCTCGGTTCTTCGGAACACTCACGCTGGCGGCGGGGCTGCTGCTCGTCGCCGCGCCCGCTGCTGGAGCCGCCGTCTTTGACGTCACCCAGACCAAGGACAAGGCCGGCGTCTGCGACGAGAAGTGCGCGCTGCGCGAGGCGGCGCTCGCCGCCGGCGAGACCATGGCCGACGACGTGATCGTGCTCCGCGCCGGCACCTATGGGCTCACGCGTGAGGGCGCCGACGAGGACGCCGGGCTGACCGGCGATCTCGACCTGGCCGAGCAGACCCCTGCAATGCAATCCGCGGGAACGCTGCTGATCCGTGGCCGGGGCGCGATGAAGACGAAGATCGACGCCAACGGAGTCGACCGGGCTATCCAGGTGCTGGACGAGGCGGCGGGAGCGGGCTCGCCCGTCGAGCTGCGCCGGCTGGCGGTCCGTGGCGGCAGGATCGACGAGGACGGAGGCGGCGTCAGGGTGGAGGACCAGCGGGCCCTCGGCCTGGAGAGCGCGCTGATCACGGACAACCGCACCACAGAGGCCGGCAACGACGGCGGCGGGATCGAGAACCGAGGCGCGCTGACGCTCTCGAAGAGCACGGTGCGCGGCAACCGGGCCGGCGGCGACGGCGGCGGGATCTCGATGAACGGCGGCGATTCGCTGTCGCTCGAGCGCAGCACGGTGAGCGGAAACCTTGCCGGGAACCAGGCGTTCGGAGGCGACGGCGGCGGCATCTACTCGCCGAGTGGCGTCAGCTCGACGATCGAGAACTCGACGATCAGCGGCAACCGCTCCCGCGGACCCTCGAGCCAGGGCGGCGGGATCTACGCGAGCGGTGGGTCTTCGATGGACCTGACCAGCGTGACGGTCGCCTTCAACGACTCCAGCGACGATATCGGAGGCGGGATCTACAACCCCGGAGCCGATGTCGATCTGCTCAGCACGATCGTCGCCCGCAACGAGGGCCAGCCCGGGAACCACAACTGCGGCGGCGACGGGCCGGGGTCGCTGGGCTCCAACCTCGAGGACCGCGACACCTGCGCCCTCGGGGGCGCCGGCGACCTCCCGGACGCGAGCCCGGGCATGACCGCGCTCGCAAGCAACGGGGGGCCGACCCAGACGCACGCGCTCAAGGGAAGCAGCGACGCGGTCGACGCCGGCGACGCCGGCTCCTGCCCGCCGACCGACCAGCGCGGCGTCGATCGTCCCCAGGGCGCCGAATGCGACATCGGCGCCTTCGAGCGCGGGGACTAGCCGGCGCCCGCTGTAACGGCGGCCGGGCCTCGGGCGACTGACAGATCGCCCGAGGCCCGAGATCTCGTTCGAGAACCTGCTGATCGTCGTCGTCGCCGGCTTCACGGCGCCGTTCATCCTGGGGCTGGCGCCGAGGCTGCGGCTGCCCGCGGTGGTGCTCGAGATCGATCTCCACGCGCTCAAGGGGAAGCTCCTGCGGCAGGCCTCGCAGGGCTTCGCCGTCTCGATCGCACTCTCACTGGCGGCGGCGCTGACGCTGTACGCCGCCGGCATCGTCGACTCGCCGCTGCTGATCGCGGTGATCTTGGCCTCGACCTCGCTCGGGGTGATCGTCCCCGTCCTCCAGGACGCCGGCGAGTCGAGCTCGCGCTTCGGCATCTCGTGATCGCCGCCGCCTCGATCGCCGACTTCGCCTCGGTGCTGCTGTTGACGCTGCTGTTCTCGCGCGAGGCGACCGGGACCGACACCAAGCTGATCCTGATCGGGATGTTCGTGCTCGCGATCGTGGTGGTGGCGATCACCGTCGCCCGCGCCGAGCGGTCGATGCGGATCTCGGCGGCGCTGCGCCGCCTCCAGGACACCAGCGCCCAGATCCGGGTCCGCGGCGCCTTCCTGCTGTTGGTGGGGATGGTCGCCCTGGCCGAGCAGCTCGGGCTCGAGCTGATCCTCGGCGCCTTCGCCGCGGGCGCGATCCTCAACCACCTCGACATGGACAACGAGATGACCCACCCCGAGTTCCGGACCAAGCTCGCTGCGGTCGGCTTCGGCGTCTTCATCCCGGTCTTCTTCGTCTCCAGCGGCATCCGCTTCGACCTCGACGCCCTTTTCGCCGACGCGGCGACGATCGCCGCGGTGCCGGCGTTCCTGGCGGCGCTGCTGATCGCGCGAGGGCTTCCGGCCCTGCTCTACCGCGGCGACTTCGGGCAGCGCCGGGCGATGGCCGCGGCCCTGCTGCAGGCGACGTCGCTGCCGTTCATCGTCGCCGCCACCCAGATCGGCCAGGGCCTCGGCGTGATCGACGCCGCCGCTTCGGCCGCCTTCATCGGCGCCGGCCTGCTCTCGGTCCTCGTCTTCCCGATCACCGCCCTCGCGCTGCTACGCCGCTAGCCGGCCTCCTACGAACTGCACCAGCCCGGCGATTCGCTGGTGCACGCCGGTGAAGCCGCGTTCGCGCAGGGCCTCGACGATCTCGTCGGGCTCGAACAGGCGCATGCCGCTGGCGCGCTCGACGGCGGGGCGCAGGGCCGAGGGCGTGACCTGGCGGCGGACCGAGGTCATGATCGCCACCCGGCCGGTCGCGGTCAGCACCCGGCGCATCTCGTCGAGGGCGTCGAAGGGCTCGGCGAAGAGGTGCAGCGCCGCGAAGCAGCAGACGGCGTCGACGCTCGAGTCGCGGAAGGGGAGGTGGATGGCGTCGCCCCGGATCAGGACGACGTTGTCGACGTCGGCGCGCTCGAGCTCGGCGGCGCCGCGTGCCAGCATCGTCTCCGAGGCGTCGATCCCGATCGCCAGGCCCTGGGGCCCGACCACCGCGGCGAAGCGGCGGGTGAAGTTGCCGGGCCCGCAGGCGATGTCGAGCACGGTGTCGCCAGCCCCGAGCCCCATCAGCAGGCGAGCGATGCGGACCTCCTCGTCCATGCCCGGCCCGGTGAAGCCCTTGACGGCGCGGGCGAGGGTGGGCCGCCAGTAGCGCTCGTAGATCCTCGGCACGAGCGAGGTGGTCATCAGGTCCTGGGTGACCCCGGTCGAGGCCAGCTCCTCGGAGAGCAGGTCCAGGTAGCCGTCGGCGCGAGCGGCGGGGTCGGACGCCCTGCCGGCGTGTGCGCCGGTGAGCAGCGCGGCGGCGCGGTCGAGGGCGCTCAAGCCGGCCCCGGGCCGCGTGGCTCGCCCGAGTGCATCGCCAGCTCGGTCAGGCGCGCGATCTGGCGCTCGCCCTCGACCCGGGCGGGCTCGGTCGGCGGAAGCGGCTCGATCAGGCGCTGGATCCTGTTGCGGATCTGAAGCGCGAAGTGGGGGGTCGCCGGCCCGGCGAGCGCGCGCACGTCCTCGACCGTGATCTCACGGCCGGTGAGCCGGTCCTCTCGCTCGCGTTCGCTCATCTCGATCAGGCCGGCTCAGCCGCCGTCCCTGTTCGACCCTTGGCCCGGCTCCTCGGGCTCGGGCGTCCCGGGTTCCGGTCCGAGGATCGAGCCGCCGGTGCCGGACCTTACCCTGGTCAGGTCGGCGATCTCGTCGACCTGAGCCTGCATCCCGACGGAGATGGCCCCGGGATCGCCGATCACCCAGATGTGGTTGTAGAAGGCGCGGGTCGGGTCGTCCTCGTAGCCGGGCTTGACGTCGAGCAGGTATCCCCGCAGCGGGCCGGGCAGCTCCTCGGCGTCCTCGGTCAGCAGCAGCGGCCCCCAGGTGCCGCTGGCCGAGAGCGGCGCCGCAGCGGCAGCGTCGGCGGGCCGGTCGGCGTTGGCGAGGACGAACCCATGCCCGGGGTCATTGATGTTCCAGCCGAAGTCGCCGGCGGCGTAGCGGGCGAACTCGACCGCGTTTTCGACCGGGTCGGCGCCGGCGATCCGCGCCACGCCCGGCGAGGCCTTGGCGACCGCGTCGAAAACGCGCTTGGAGACCGCGTCCTCGGGCCCGAGGACGAACGCCGGGACGCCCATGTGCCGGCGGAGCGCGTCGAGGGTCGGCTTCGGCACCTCGTCGCCCTCGAGGTAGAGGACGGGGTCGCCGCTGCGTGCGGCCCATGCCGCCGCCGGCATCGCGAACGCCGGCTCCTCGGAGCCGACGAGGAGCAGGTGCTCGGGCTCGGACTTGGTCAGGCGGGTGCGGAGCCGATCGATCCCGGCCGCGATCTCGGCTGGGTCGCTGCCCTCGACGGAGACCGCGTCGAGCTCGCCCGGGTCCGCCGTCTCGCCGATCCGGAACGCCTGGGCGCCGTCGGTGGCCTTCGACCCGGCCGGGGCCAGCTCGCTCAGGGCGGACTCGGTCGGGGCCGGGACCTCGCCGCCGTCGGTGAGCAGGACCGGGGCCCCGATCGGCTCGGCCATCAGCGACGCGGCGGCGATGCCCGACTGCCAATCGGCGGCGTCCACGAGGGAGACCGCGTCGGGGCCCTCGATCCCGCCGGTCGAGGGGTAGACGGCCAGGGCGACCCCGGCGGCGTCGAAGACCGGGTCGGGGCCGGCGACCCGGGTCGTGTTCTTGGTGGCGAAGGCGGGGAAGCCGAGGTCGGTGACCTCGGTGTCCTCGGGCTCGACCTGCTTGATCACGGCCTGCGGGGCCGGCGCCGGGGCGGGCTCGGAGTCGTCGAAGACCTGCGTGATCAGGAAGTAGGCGCCGGCAACGACCGCCGTGGCGCTGGCCAGGGCCGCGATCAGGACCAGTAGACGACGGCCACCCGCCCGCTTCGACATCCGCCGACAACCTAGACGGTCGGCGCCTTGCGTCGCGCCCGCTGGGTAAACTTCCAGGTGATTGACTGACCAGTCAATCGGTTTCCTAGAACGGAGGTTCCAAGGCGATGGATTTCGCACTCAACGACGAGCAGCGCGAGTTCAGGGCGCACTGCCGCGAGTTCGCGAGCGAGGTGATCCGCCCGGTCGCCGCCAAGCACGACGCCGACGAGTCGACGCACTGGGAAGTGATCAAGCAGGCTCGCGATCGTGGCCTCCACGGCCTCGAGCACCTGCGGCGGATGGGGTCGGACCCCGACGGCATGCTCGGCGTCATCTACTCCGAGGAGATGCACTGGGGCTGCGCCGGCATCGCCCTCGCGATCTCTGGCTCCTCGCTCGCCGCCGCCGGGCTCGCCGCCTCCGGCACCCCCGACCAGATCGCCCAGTGGGTCCCTGAGTGCTTCGGTCTCGGCGACGAGGTCAAGCTCGGCGCCTACGCGGTGACCGAGCCCCAGGCCGGCTCCGACGTCAAGAGCCTTCGCACCACGGCCAAGCGCGATGGCGACGAGTGGGTCCTGAATGGGACCAAGGCCTTCATCACCAACGGCGGCATCGCCGACGTCCACGTGGTCGTGGCGACGGTCGATGCGGAGCTCGGCCACCGTGGCCAGGCGTCGTTCGTGGTCGGCGGGGGAACGCCGGGGCTGCGCCAGGGCAACAAGGAGACCAAGATCGGCATCCGCGCCTCGCACACCGCCGAGGTCGTGCTCGAGGACTGCCGGATTCCCCTGGAGAACCTGCTCGGCGGCATGGACAAGCTCCAGCGCAAGCTCGAGCGCGCCCGCTCGGGCCAGTCGTCCGGCCGCGCCTCGAACGCGCTCGCCACCTTCGAGCTGACGCGCCCGCTGGTCGGAGCCTCCGCCCTCGGGATCGCCCAGGCCGCCTACGAGTGGACCCTTGCCTACCTCGGCAACGGCTCCCACGCCGCGGACCCCTTCGAGGTCGTGCTCGACTCCAGCTCGACCGCCGGCAAGCCGCCGCTGCAGCGCCAGGCCAACCAACAGGTGCTGGCCCAGGTCGCGACCGAGATCGAGGCCGCGCGCCTGCTCGTCCAGCGCGCCGCGTGGATGGGCCGCAACGGCATTCCGATGATCGGTGGCCAGGGCTCGATGTCGAAGCTGAAGGCCGGTCAGGTCACCGTCTGGGCGACGCGCACGCTGATGGACCTCGTCGGGCCCTACGCCCAGAGCGCCGAGTGCCCGCTGGAGAAGTGGTTCCGGGACGCCAAGATCTACGAGCTGTTCGAGGGCACGGCCGAGATCCAGAAGCTGGTGATCTCGCGGATGCAGGTCGCCGACTACGAGCAGCGCCTGCGCGCGGCCGCGGAGATCGCCGCCGACCCGGTCGGCACCGGCGCCGGCGCCGAGGTTGCGGTTGAGCAGGAGCTCGCCTCCGCCTAGCTCGAGCACACGACCCTGCAGATGGAGGGCGCCGGGGGCGAGGATGCGCTCCTGCAAGTCGAGTTGCAGGACCCGTAACGATTGTTAAGAAGTGCTTGCAATAACGCTTGCGGTTGCTAGTGTGGCCGGCCTAGTCGCCGAGTCCATGCGCAACATTGTGCGTGGAACGGGGGAACCACATAGCCGGCCGATTTCCTGCCGGTGGGGCGAATGGCCCGGACTCCCTTTCCAGGGGATGTCCCCGGGCCTAGCGCGAGCAGCGCGAGCCCGTCAGCTAACCCCGTAGGCGCCCCGCACATGAGCTACAGTCGAAATCACCGCCCCACCGATCGCCGCCGCTGCATGCTTGCCGTGGTCGCGTTGGCCTGCCTTGCGCTGGCCCTGACGATGGCGGCCACCTCGCCGGCACAGGACCTGCAGTCGCGCCTCGACTCCAAGCAGGGCGAGCTCGACCAGCAGCAGAGCCAGGAGGGCATCCTCTCGACGACGATCGAGCGCTACTCCGGCCAGATCGACCAGCTCACCGGCGAGGTGGCGACGCTGCGCAACCGCGAGGCCGCCGTGCAGGAGCAGCTCGAGCAGACGCAGGCCCGGCTCGACAGCCAGCGCGCCCAGCTCAACGTTCTTCGCCAGCGCTTCGCTCGCTCGCTGCGGATCCTCAAGAGCCGGCTGGTCTCGATCTACAAGTCCGACCAGCCCGACGCGCTCACCGTGATCCTCGAGTCCGACGGCTTCGACGACCTCCTGGAGCGCTATCAGTACCTGACCGCGATCGAGGAACAGGACGCCGCGCTCGTCGGCCGGGTGCGGACGCTGCGCACCGAGACCCGCGACACGGTCGAGGAGGTCCGCGGCGCCCGCGACGAGATCGCCGCCCGCAAGGCCGAGCTCGAGCGCACCCGCGTCCAGCTCGAGGCCCGCGAGGCCGACCTCAGCACCGCCCGCGCCAACAAGCAGGGCGCGCTGCGCGACACGCGCACCAACATCGAGCGCCTCGAGGGCGATCTCAGCGACCTTCAGGCCGATATCCAGGCGCAGCTACAGGCCGCGCAAGCAGCCGCCACGGCCGAGGCGCCCAGCCTGCCCGCCGGGCCGATTCAGGGCAGCTCCGGCCCCTGGATCTGGCCGGTCAATGGGACGATCACCTCGCCCTTCGGCCCGCGTTGGGGCCGTATGCACGAGGGAATAGACATCGCTGCGCCAGAGGGCACGCCGATCCGGGCGGTCGCCGACGGGCGCGTCGTCCTGGCCGCTTATAACGGGGGCTATGGCAACTACACCTGCATCGATCATGGTGGCGGGCTGGCTTCCTGCTATGCCCATCAGGCTGCGCTGGGTGTGTCCGCCGGTCAAGGCGTCCAGCAGGGCCAGGTGATCGGCAGCGTCGGGAACACGGGCGCCTCGTTCGGCGCCCACCTGCATCTCGAGGCTCGGGTCAACGGCACCGCCGTCGACCCGATGGGCTATCTCTGACCGCGAGCCGCTCAGCCGGCCAGCCTCGATGCCTCCGCTCACTCGATCGCCTCTTGGACCGCTGTTTCGAACGCTGTGACGCCGAAGGACCCCTCGAGTCGCGCGGCAATCCGGCCGTCGGCATCGACCGTGAACAGCCACGGTTCGCTCGGGAGCCCGAACTCGCGCAGCGGCCTGCGCAGCCCCTTCTCGACCTCGTTGTCGACGTAGACCTCCTGGTGAATGAACTCGACCTCGTCCCCGTACTCGGCCTTGAGCTGCAGGGCGATGTCGGTCACCGGGCCGCAGACCCGGCTCTCGCATAGCTGCGGGGTCGCAAACAGCAGCGCGACCGGCCGCTCGCCGACCACGTCCGCGAAGCTCGCCGAGTGCATGTCGTCGGGCGGCTGGCGCGTATCGATGTTGGCAATCTGTCCGCTCGAGTCCTCCAGCGTGTCCGTCTCCACCCTGGGCGCCGGCTCTCCGAGCACCGGGATCGGGCTCTTGCCGGCGACCTCGACGAACGCCGTCGCGCCCAGCAGTTGCTGATCGAAGGCGCTGACGACGAGCACCGCGTACGAGCCCGCTTTCGGCAGGGGGACGTCGGCGGCATACACGGAGGCGATCGGGTCGCTCTCGAGGGCAGCGCTTTGGCTGCGGAACTCGGGCTCGGTTACGAGCGAGTCGGTCGGAGCGAGGAACGGCCCGCTCGCCGGGCTTTGAGGGGTCCGGGCCACGTAGACGGCAGTCGGGGCGTAGACGAACTCGTTGTCATTGCCCAGCAGCCCGAAGCCGACGCGGTTTTCGCCAGGCACGTACGAGGCGCCCGCGGGTGCGAACCTCAGGCCCGGGCGGACCTCGTTGGCGACCTGCTCCAGCGTCCGGCCGCGGGTCTTCGGGAAATCGTCGAGGCTTGGGTCCGCCGCCGCTCTCTGCTCTTGGTCGAGCGTCAGCACCTCGCTTCCCTCGTCCTCGCCGGCCCCGCCGCATGACGCCAAGGCGGCAGCCGCCAGCGTCACGGCGAGGACGGAGGTTGAGCACCGCCCCGCCGTTCGGGCAGGCTTCTGAGTCCCAGGCATTGGCAGCATCCTAGGTACCGGACGACACGGGGGACGGGGCCGGCGTTTTGATCTGAAGCAGCTCCGGCTGGGCGTGGTCGACCTGAAGCGTCGTGTGGTCCAGCCCGAAGCGCTCTTGGAGGAGCCGCTCGAGCTCGGTCCGCGTAGCGTGGCAATCGGTCTCGGGCTTGACCAGGACGTGCGCCGCCAGCGCCGGGAACCCCGAGGTGATCGTCCACACGTGCAGGTCGTGGACTTGGACCACGCCGTCGAGCCCGGCCATCGCCTCGCCCAGCTCCTGCACGTCCAGGCCCCGTGGCGATGCCTCGAGCAGGATGCGGGTGGAGTCGCGGACGATCGTCCACGAGCTGCCGAGCACCAGGACGCCGATCAGGACGCTGACCAGAGGGTCGGCGTACTCCCAGCCGGTGAGCAGGATGATCACGGCGGCGACGATCACTCCGACCGAGCCGAGCAGGTCGGCGATGACGTGGCGCAGGGCCGCTGACACGTTGAGGCTGTCGTCTCCGCCTCGATGCAGGATCCAGGCAGCGACCAGGTTGACGACGAGCCCGAGCAAGGCCACCGCCAGCATCAACCCCCCGACGATCTCGGGGGGATCCTGGAACCGCTTGTAGGCCTCGATGAAGATCCAAATCGAGATCGCGATCAGCGTCACCCCGTTGAACAGGGCGGCGAGGATCTCCGCTCGCTTGTAGCCGAACGTGCGCTTCGTCGTCGCCGGACGCCCTGCCAACCAGATGGCGACCAAGGCAACTCCCAGCGAGAGATCGTCGGAGAGCATGTGGGCGGCGTCGGCGAGCAGCGCGAGACTGCCGGTGAGGAGGCTGCCAACGACCTCCGCGATCGTGAACGCGCTCGTCAGGGCAAGCGTCAGGCCAAGCGCCCGGCGAGTTCCCGCTCGGTCTGAGCGGTCGCCGACCGGGGAAGGTCCGTGGGCATGGGAGTGCGAGTGCTCAGCCATGATCCTGGGCGCAGCCGTCGTCGCAGCAGCGGGCCGCCGCGGGGTCGAGCACGGGCTGAGCGCAACACCCCTCGCCTCGCCACGTCTCCAGACCTTCCCTGACCGCGATGCCCGCGATCGCCAGTGCCGCGATCGGGTCCAGCCACCACCAGCCGAACAGCGCGTTCCCGGCGAGCCCGAGGAAGACCGCGCCGGCCAGGTAGGCGCAGAGAAGATTCTGAGCTCCCTCGCCATGTGTCGCGGAGGAACCGAGCGTTTTGGCGAGGCGCCGCTTGGCGATCCCGAGCATCGGCATCCCGACCAGGCTCGTCGCGGTGAGGACCATCCCCAGCCAGCTCGTCTCCGGGCGCTCCGAGCCGGCAAGAGCTTGGATCGCCTCGAAGCCTACGTAGGGGGCGAGGATGAAGAACTGGATCGCGACCAGCTTCTGTGCCCGCCCTTCTGCGGCATCGGAGAGCAGGCGGTTTCCGCTGAAGCGCCAGACGATCACCAGGCTGGCGAAACCCTCGATCGCGGAGTCGATCCCGAAGCCGACCAGGGCGATCGAGCCGGCGAGGATGCCGGCTGTGATCGCGACGGCGCCTTCGGCGCTCATCCAGACCAAGCTGAGCCAGGAGAGGGCCTTCGCGCGCCGCGCTGCCTGAAGCCACTCGGCACTCGGGTCCTCTCGCTGCGGGGACGCTTGCGGAAGCCGCTCGACCGCAATCGCGGTCATGCTCGCACCGCCTCGGCGAGCGCCGCCCGCAGCAGGGTCCCGCCGCGGTCGGTCAGCGAGTAGAGCATCATCTTGCCGTCGCGCCGGCCGGTGACCAGTCCGGCATTGCGAAGCGCCCGCAGATGATGCGAAACCAGGTTCTCGGCGCGCTCCATCACCCAGGAGAGGTCACACACGCACAGCTCCCCTCCCTCGAGCAGGGTCGCCGCGATCGCCAGGCGCGTCGGATCGCCCAATGCCTTCGCGCGTGCCGCGGCGGGCTCGGCGTCGCCGACGGGCAGGCGAGCATGGCGCAATGCCTCTGCCCTCTCGAGATCGAGACAAAGCAGATCGCATTGGTCGCTTGAGCGAGCGGACATCGCAGTACATTCTTACCATGATTGAGATGTAGGTCCGCTGCGGGCAATCCCGCTAGAGGCTGCGCTCGAGCCAGCGCAGGGCGACGCCGTGAAGCTCCGCGTCGTGTTGGGCCGAGCGGTGGTGTCCACCCGGCAAGACGATCAGCTTGCGCGGGTCGGCGGCTCGCTCGTAGAGCTGGCGAGAGTGCGCGGGCGGGATCCGCTCGTCGCCCTCGGCGTGGAGGAGCAACAACGGCTTTGCGGCCATCCGCGAGACCGCCTGTTCGAGGTCCTGCTCACCGAGCCAGGCCTCCATCGCGGCCAGTGCCCGCGGCCCTGGTCGTAGGCGATCGCGGCCCAGCCCGACCCGGCGCAGGCCCGGCCGAAGTCGCCGTGGTTGCGCTTGCGCGACCCGGCGCCGTGGAGGATCACCATCCCCGGCCAGGGCGGCTCGGAGTCCGGCAGCCACAGCCAGTAGGGCCGGTCACCGTGCCTGCCCGTCTCGGTCGGGGGCCGCGGTGGTTCAAGCGCTTTGCGGCTCACGAGCAGGCCCAAGCTAGCGCCCGGCGCGCCGTCGCCGCCGGCCACGGCGATAATCCCGCGCCCATGAGCGCCCCCAGACACCCGAACGCGGTCGAGGAATCTCTCGTCTACCCGCTCGGCACCCGCGTCAACGAGCGGGGCCACCTGGTCGTCGGCGGCTGCGACGTGGTCGAGCTGGCCGGCGAGTTCGGCACGCCGGCCTACATCTACGACGAGCACGACCTGCGCGCCCGGGCCCGGGCGTACGTGGATGCCTTCCGGGCGCACACCGACGACTTCGAGGTCCTGTTCGCCGGCAAGGCGGCCTCGTTCACGGCGGCCTACCGGGTCTTCTCCGAGCAGGGTCTGTCGGTGGATGTCGCCTCCGGCGGCGAGCTGGCGATGGCGCTGCGGGCGGGATTCGACCCGGCGAGGATCTACCTGCACGGCAACAACAAGACCGAGCCCGAGCTGCGGGCAGCGCTCGCGGCCGGGGTCGGGCACGTGGTCTGCGACTCCTTTGACGAGATCGCGCGCCTCGACGCGCTGCTGGACCGCGACCAGGACGTGCTGGTGCGGGTCACTCCCGGGATCGAGCCCTCGACCCACGCCTCCGTCCAGACCGGCCAGCTCGACTCGAAGTTCGGCTTCGGCCTCTCCGACGGGCTCGCCGCCGAGGCCATCGCCAGGGTGCGCGCCTCGCGCCACCTCCGGCTGGCCGGGCTACACGCCCATCTCGGGTCGCAGATCCTCGAGCTAGAGCCCTACGTGCGCGCGATCGAGGCTCTCGGCGAGCTCGCCGGCGACGACTGCCGGATCCTCGATGTCGGCGGCGGGCTCGGGATCGCCTACGCCTCAGACGACCAGCCGCCCTCGATCGGAAGCTACGTCGACGCCAAGGTCGAGGGCGTGCGCCGCGTCTTCGATCCGGTGCCGAGGATCCTGGTCGAGCCCGGGCGCTCGCTTGTAGGGAACGCCGGGATCACCGCGTATACCGTGGGGACCGTGAAGGAGGTTCCCGGCGTGCGCACCTATCTCGCCGTGGACGGGGGGATGTCCGACAATCTGCGGCCGATGCTCTACGGCTCCCGGTATGAGGCGCTGATCGCCGACCGGGCCGCCGAGGCCGGCGACACCACCGTGACGATCGCCGGCATGCACTGCGAGTCGGGCGACATCCTCGTTCGCGACGCGCGGCTCGCCGCGCCCAAGCCCGGGGACGTGCTGGTGACGCCCGCCACCGGCGCATACGGTTACTCGATGGCGAACAACTACAACGGCATGACGCGCCCGCCGGTGGTCTTCTGCCGCGACGGCGACGCCAGGGTCGTGGTCCGCCGCGAGACCCACGACGACCTGATGGCGAGGGACGTTGAATGAGTGCCGGTGACCGCACCGGCCCCGGACGCGAAGCGGAGGAGCCGGTGCGCATAGGCCTCTTGGGGGCCGGGACCGTCGGGGGCGCCTTTCGTGACCTGATCGCGGCGCGCGCCGACGCGATCACCGAGATCACGGGACGCCGACCCGAAGTCACCGGGGTGTTGCGGCGCTCGGAGGGCGACTTCGACCGGATCCTGGAGGACTCCGAGATCGTGGTCGAGCTGATCGGCGGCACCGATCCGGCGCGCGACTACGTGCTGCGCGCGCTCGAGGCCGGGCGTCACGTCGTCTCGGCCAACAAGCAGCTGATCGCACAGCACGGCGACGAGCTCTTCGAGGCGGCCCGCGCGGCCGGCGTGCAGCTGCGCTTCGAGGCGGCGGTGGCCGGGGTCGTGCCCGTCATCAGGGTGATCCAGGAGAGCCTCGCCGCGACCGAGATCACCAAGGTCTTCGGGATCGTCAACGGCACCACCAACTTCATCCTCAGCGAGATGGCAAGCACCGGCGCCGCGTACGAGAGCGTGCTCGAGCGCGCCCAGGAGCTCGGCTATGCCGAGGCCGACCCGACCGACGACGTCAACGGCGCCGACGCCGCGGCGAAGATGGCGATCCTCGCCCGGCTCGCGTTCCACACCCCGGTCTCGCTTGCCGACGTCTCCTTCGAGGGGATCTCCGAGATCCAGCCCGACGACATCGCCTACGCCAAGGAGCTGGGCCTGTCGCTGAAGCTGCTGGGGATCGCCGAACGGGTCGCGGGCGGCATCTCCGTCCGGGTCTTCCCCTGCTTCCTGTATCGGGGGCACCCGCTGGCCCCGGTCGAGGGGCCGTTCAACGCGGTCATGGTCGAGGCGCCGACGATCACCGAGATCACCATGTCGGGCCCGGGCGCGGGCGGGACGGAGACGGCCACGGCCGTCCTCGGCGATGTCGTCTCGATCATCTCCGGCCGAGCCCCCGTGCACGCGCTCCGCGAGAGCCTGGACGTGATCCGCGACATCTCCTCGTCCTTTTACCTGCATCTCGAGGTCGCCGACCGTCCCGGGGTGCTCGCCCAGATCACCGAGGTCCTGGGCCGCCTCGAGGTGTCGGTCCGCAGCGTTGTCCAGCGCGGCCACGGCAACGACGCCCGCCTGGTGATGGTCATGCACGAGGTTCCGGAGGGGCGCTTCCAAGCGGCGCTCGACGAGATCGCGACGCTCGACTTCCTGCGGGCCGCGCCGCGATCGATCCGAGTGATCGAAGAAGAATTCGTGTAGTGCCGCAACCGCTGATAGAGCGCTACCGGGAGCGGCTCTCGCTGGAGCCGGGCGATCCCGTCGTCTCGCTGAACGAGGGCTCGACCCCGCTGGTCGAGGCCCCAGCCCTCTCCGAGCGGATCGGCGCCAGGGCCTTGCTCAAGCTCGAGGGCACCAACCCCACCGGCAGCTTCAAGGACCGCGGGATGACCGTCGCCGTCTCGCGTGCCAAGGGGTCCGGGGCCGAGGCGGTGATCTGCGCCTCCACGGGCAACACGGCCGCCAGCGCCGCGGCCTATGCCGCCCGGGCGGGCATGCGCTGCGCGGTGATCGTCCCCGAGGGCAAGATCGCGATCGGCAAGCTCGCCCAGGCCCTGATCCACGGCGCCCGCGTGATCGCCCTGCGGGCGAACTTCGACCGCGCGCTCGAGATCGTGCGCGAGCTCGCCGCGACGCATCCGATCGAGCTCGTCAACTCGGTCAACCCCTACCGGCTCGAGGGCCAGAAGACGGCTGCCTTCGAGGTCCTGGAGGAGCTCGGCGAGGCGCCCGACGCGCTCGCGATCCCGGTCGGAAACGCGGGCAACATCACCGCCTGGTGGCGTGGTTTCGGCGAGTCCGGGACCGCCCCGCTGCTGTTCGGCTTCCAGGCGGAGGGCGCCGCCCCGCTGGTCGTCGGACACCCGATCGCCAATCCGGAGACCGTCGCCTCCGCGATCCGGATCGGCAATCCGGCCCGCTGGGAGGAGGCGATGGACGCCGTCACCGCCTCGCGGGGGCGGATCGCCGCCGTTTCCGACGAGCAGATCCTCGACGCCTACAGCTTCCTCGCCTCTTCGGAGGGGGTCTTCTGCGAGCCGGCCTCGGCCGCGTCGGTGGCCGGCATCCTCGCCCACGGCCTGCCCGCCGCCGAGGGCGGCGCCGAGCCGCGGACCGTCGTCTGCGTGCTCACCGGGCACGGGCTCAAGGACCCCGACACGGCGCTGGGCACCGCGCCCTCGGTGATCGGCTGCGACGCCGATCTGGCCGCGGTCGAGCGCGTCGTCTTCGACTGACTCCCGGCGCCC
>JBKJZF010000210.1:0-5712 GCA_046715315.1 Solirubrobacterales bacterium
CCGAACCGGACGTGGTCACCTCGATCTGGCTGAAGTTCGCCGTGACGCTGTTCGCACAGGCGTTCGACACCGTGGAGCTGGCGGCACTGGCCGGGGCCGCGGGCAACACGAACAGGGCGGTGGCCGCCGCCGACATGAGCACGGCACCTACCGTGCTGCGCCGGCGATTGAAGATGCGCATGAAAAACCTTCCCTCTCATCCTCCCGATCGCGCTAGCCACGCGATCGCTTCCGGACACATCCAATCCCCGGAACTAGCGCGAGTCTTATCAGAACGTGGCCGGTGGGCAGGTCTCGGGGTAGCCGAAATGGGGTATCTCTCTGCTACCTTTTAAAGTTATGGGGTATCTCTCTGCTGCCTTTTAAAGTCCCTTTCTCGCAAGAAGAAGAGGAAGAGAGCGGAGAAATATGCGTGGCCGCCCGCCAACACCGAGCGCGAGCGCACGAGCCGCCAGCGCCGTGATCGGCGCTGCGGGTCCGGACGCGCCAATGCCGCCTCCTCCCCCACTTCGCGAGCTACCCCCTGACCGCGATCACCTATTGAGGAGGTCGACCGCTATCGGGCCGCGAAGGTGCGCGAGTCGGAGGCCCTCACGGCGAAGCGTGAAGCCGAGCAGGCGAAGCCGCCCGGCGAGCGCGAGCCGCGTCCCCGCCCGCTCTCGCACGGCTCGATCAACAAGACCATTCGCCTACTCGCCGCTGTCCTGGGGCAGGCGGTCGAGTACGGCTACCTCGACCGCAACCCGGCAACGGGACGCAGAGCTTCCGGCAGGAGAGCGGCATCACGCTCGCTGACAACGGTGAGTACAGCTCCAACGTCCAAGTGTTCACTGACGGCGGCACCTCGACCGGCCTCTCCATCAGGGTCGCTTCGCTCTTTGACGACGGGACCTTGCAAACCGACAACATCAGGCTCGGGGAGAGCGGGGACATCGACGACACGAGGGCGTTCCGCTGCGTGCTGAGCGTCCCTGACCGGATGGCGGGTGCGCACACCCTGACTGCTGGCACGGCAGAACCTCCCCGAAAGAGGAACGCCGATGACGCGTTGATCTTTCCGGACCCGAATTCGAACCGGTACGGCGGCAACGGGGAGCTCATCGCCAGCGCGACGACCGAAGGTCCGACGGTCACTGTCACCGGAAGAGCGCGTCTTACCCTCGCTGATCGCGCCCGGAAGCGCTACTACCAGCTGAGCTACCAGTCGCGGTCGGTTGGAGCGCGACAACGGGTCAATCACGCCTGTCGCGATCCGGCGGAGGTCTGGAGAAGAGCGGCTGATGTGTTGAAAACCCCCGCCATCTGGCTTGAGCATGCGGGCTACACCGTGTTGCTACCAGCGCTGCTACCAGGTTCTCGCGTGTCGACGGCTCGCGGACTGGTAGCAGGCGATCCGACCGGGTGGTCGCCCCTCTGCATGCTCGCCGGGAACCGCATGCGCTGTCGCTTTCACGGGAGAGTCAAGCTCCGCGTTCTCTGCCCGGGTATTTCGAGGCCGTGAGCAGCGACCGCGTTCACGCCGGTGTGGCGTAGCTGACCGTCTCACGGACCTCGATGCCAAGAGCGTCGGCGATCTTCTGTAGGCGCTCCACCCCGACACCCGAGTAGAGCGATGCCTCCCAGCGTTGGACCTGTTGCTCGGGGAGCCCTAGCCGCTCAGCGAGGGCCTTTTGCGTGAGCCCGGCGGCGATCCTCGCCTCGATCAGAGCGACCGGAAAGTCGCGCAGCGAGTCCAGCTCGCGCTCGCTGATCCGACCCTCACGTAGATCCTCGTAACGCTTGATCTGCGCGCGAAGCTCGTCGGCTTCGCTCTCCAAGGACTCCCGTATCGCAGCGTGAATCCGCGGAGCCACATCGGCGCTCGGCTCCCGTCCCTCCTGAGCCTCGATGGCCTCCGAGAAGCGGCGCAACTCGGCCTTCGCGATCCGGTACCGGCGCTCGTTGGTGATCACCGAAGCCCTCCCAGGTCGATGGCAACGATGCCCTTCGCCTCGCCCGTCTCTCGATCCCGTTGGAAGTAGTCCAGGAATCGCCTGCCCGCAGGCTCCGCGGCGAAGTCGGCAGGAAACAGTTCTCCCCCGAACCGCTGCTTCTGCGCCGTGCGGCGATTTGCGAAGTCGAGCAGCGCAGGATCGAGACGGTCCGGATCAACGCCCGCGGCGTCCCAGCAGGCGTCGAAGTCCTGCGGCTCCTCCTTCTCCGTTACGAAGCTGCCGTTGATGTACGCGGTGCGACAACCGGCGGCGGCTAGCGATTCCAGCGCAGCACGCAGGCCGTGAAGCAGCGCCTCACGCCCCTCGGCGCCGCCGAATCTGGTCTCGATCTCGTTCCAAGTGGCCACATGGACTCCGGGTGGCAAGTTGCCCCGCTCGTCGAAGGGCGGGATCACGACACAACGTTAGCGTTGTGTTACGGCAATGTCAAGCGCCTTCGAAGCCCACGGGCGAAGCCAGGTGCGTGGCTCAGGCGACCCAGCGGGCTTCCGCGAGCTCGTCGCGGTAGCGCCCCGTCACGAGATACGCCCGCAGCCGCCGCCCCTCGGCGATCGACCGCACCTTCGCGACGGCCTGGTTCGGCGTGCCCGCCTCGGTTGCGTAGACCGCCCGGTAGGCGGGATCGTCCGGTGAGATGTCGGGGTCCGTCGCGAACACCAGATAGCCACGCCGCACCGCCCGCTCCGCGTTGATTTCGGCGATGCGCTCGCGCTCTTTCTCGAGGTCTTTTGCCCAGGCGATAGGTCGATCTGGGTCTCGGTGTTCTCGGTCGCGCCCCTGGCCATCTCTGGTTCCCATGTTCCCTGAAGGGCCCGACGGCAGCATTCTCGCCCCGGTTTCCCATTACGCGCCCGCTACCGGCCTCTCACCCGCTGCGATGAACCGTCGCCGGCCCTCTACGGGGTCGCCGGTGAACGCGTCGAATACCTCTGTCGGAACTTGTCGTATCGCGGTAGCAACCGCGCAGCGCGGCGCATGCTGCTACCAGCTGAGCTACCACTCGCACCTCGAATCGAGGGCTCAGTGGTGTCAGCTCACGCCTGTCGCGACCCGGTCCGAGGTCCAGAAAAGAGCGGCTGATGTGAGCGAAATCCCCGCCATCTGGCTTGTTCATGCGGTCTGTGAGCGCGCTGCTACCAGCGTTGCTACCAGTTCACCAACGCCGGGTCAGCCGACGGCTGGTAGCACGACGGACCGATCCGCTCAGCGAGCGGTTGAAGCCGGCTCCACGAGGTTGCGCCGGGCTTCCTCGTAGAGGGGCTCCGGAGCGAGATCGACGCCGTTCGGCCAAGCAACGGTTCCAAGCTCCGGATCGACAAAGACGCGCGAGAAGTAGGCCCGGTCGCCCAAACGCTGGAGGACGCCCGGCCAGTCGCGCTCGGCGAAATCGACCTCGCCGACGGTTCCATCGTCGAACGTAAGTCGAAGCCGGAATTCGCCGACGACCTCGACCGCCGTAATGTCGTGTAGCGCTTCCACGACCACCATGCTAAGGGAGTGGATCGACTGGCTCAAGCGACTCTGCGCGCCGTGCTCGCTCCCAGTTGGCGTCGAGCTCGTCGCGATGCTCTCGAGCCCATTCGGCCACAAGCCCGAGCGCGCGCCGCGGGAGCGAACCCGCGATCACGTTCCCGTCGAGGTCAACCGACGCGGCCCGACCCGCGTAGCGGGCGTGGAAATGCGGTCGTGAATGATGGGCTTCGTTCCAGTGCATGTAAATGGCAATGCCGTAGAAGCTGCTGATTCGGGGCACCGACTCACGGTACGCGTCCTTCCGGCGGTTCTCCGTACTGGGGCGGCGCACTTCCGACGCGCTCGACGACACGTGGATACGTGCCCCCGTCGCCTTCCGATCGCTCGCGAAGCGTCAGCCGCACCCGCCACTCGTCGCCAAAGTCGAACAGGTAGGCGATCACGGCGCCGGGCTCCAGCCCCAACTCCGCGATCGGCAAGTCGGCGGTCGCCGCGCGTCCGTCGGGCTCGATCGGACTCGTGAATTCTTGCTCGGCATTGCCCCAGAATCCCCCGTCCAGCCAGAAGGAGTACAGGTGGTCGTCGAGCCACCCGAAAGCCGCCTGGATCGCGTCATGAAGGACGGTCAGGTGTTGCTCGGCACCGACGGCCAGGCGAGCGCTCACCCCGGGTGTGTTCAGAAGCTCGGCGTCGAAGATGAGGACCGTGCCACCGATTGGTCCAGGCCGGGTGGTCGCGAGCACCCGGGCACCGGCGTCGGTCAGCGTCAGAAGGCTCCGCCACCTCGGCCCCTCGTCATCGTGGCGACGCTCGATCAGACCGTATGCCTCGCCGCGACATAGCACCTCGCTCACGACCCACGAAAGGTCCGTCGGACTCGGCGGCCGACCAGCCCCGTCGGCCCATCGACCGCGGCGAGCGGCCGTCGCCGCCGCCTCGGCAAGCTCGTCATGATTGCGCTCACCAGTTGCGAGCGCATCGGCGATCGCATCTGCCGCAACCCCGGTGAACTCGTCGCCTCCGCCGAGATCTCCGGCGAGAACCTCGAGCAGAGCCTGCGGGTCTTGCGCGAGCTCGCGCCCGCGCTTGGTCGAGCGGAGCTGCCGGCCGCGTCGACGAACGAGGCCCAGGCGCCGTAGCCCCTCCCGCAGCTCCTCGAGCACGCGAACGTCCGCCTCGCGATGCGGCGGGCCGAACAGCTCCGCATCCCACCACTGCGGCCACCGCTCCGCGCCCTCGCGAACAACAGCCCGCGCCAGCGCGTGAGTCTGCGTTAGCGCGATCCCCTCGACGCCCATGTCGAGCAACCACCGAACCGGCGCCGTCGCGCGCTCGACCCCCTCCTCGCTCACCTGCGGTCGCGCGGCGGGTTGCCCCGTTCCCACCAGTCGATCGTCTCGCCTTGCGCCTGCAGCTCCTCGATCGTGCGAGCGACGAAATGCGCGCTCGAGCCGGTGACGTTGCCGCAGAGCTTCCACAGCTCTCGCGTGGCGCGCTTGTAGCGGTGAATGAGCTCGTCGAGCTCGAAAGCATCCAGCTCCCCCGCGTCGTGGCGCGCGAAGCCGTCTCTCACCCTCTCCAGCAGCTCGGCGAGCCTCGCTTCGTAGTACGTCCCGACGAGCGCGAGGTCCGCGCGGCGGCTGGCCTTCGAGCTGGCGGCTGTTTCCTCGATCACGTTCTCGGACTTGTGCTGAGCCGGTGAAGCCGAAGGATCGCACAGGGGGAGGGTTGGGAGATGCGACCAGTCTGAGCCCGCGGCTGCTACCAGCTGAGCTACCAACCGCGGTCCGAACGGTGCGTCGCGGCGTCTGCCTCACGCTTGCCACGAGACGGAGAACGGCGCTGAAAAGAGCGGCTGATGTGAGCGAAATCCCCGCCATCTGGCTTGTTCATGCGAGTCGTGCAGCGGTTGCTACCAGCGCTGCTACCAGTTTCTGGCGCGTTGACGGCCACCGGGACTGGTAGCAGATGGTCGTCCTGCTGGTCGCCACCGCATTGATGCGACCGGCGCGACCCCGCTGCTGCTCTCACGAGGGAGCAGTAGCGAGCGTCCACTCAGGTCGGGATTCTCCGCGTCGTCCAAGCCGGCACGTCGGGGCCGGGGCTCCACACGCTCGTCCGGCTGCGTACGCAGGCGGGTGCCTAGCATCTGACCGGCTTTCAAACGTCCACCCCGCAGGTCCGCCACTGGTCTAGCTGGCTGGCAACACTTCGGGTACCGTGGCTCTGTGCCAGTGGATCAGGG
>JBKJZF010000211.1:0-4060 GCA_046715315.1 Solirubrobacterales bacterium
GGGCGCAATTGGGGCCGGTCAGACGATCCTCGAGCCGACGTCCGGCAACACCGGCATCTCCCTGGGAATGATCTGCCGGCGCAATGGCTATCCGCTCAAAGTGGTCATGCCCGACAACGTGACCGAGGAGCGAACCCAGCTGATTCAGATGTTCGGAGGCGAGATCGTCTACTCGGAGGGCGCCAAGGGCTCGAACGGCGCCGTCGAGCTGGCACTGGAGATGGCCGGCGCCGACGCCTCTTATTACATGCCCTACCAGTACGGGAACGAGGCCAACCCACGCGCCCATTACGACGGCACGGCGCCGGAGATCCTCGAGGAGCTCGACGGGGTGGCGGCGTTTGTCGCCGGGCTCGGCACGGGCGGAACCCTGATGGGCGTGGGGCGGCGCCTCAAGGAGCACGATCCCGAGACCAAGATCGTCGCCGCCGAGCCGATGCAGGGCGAGCTGGTTCAGGGCCTGCGCTCGCTCGACGACGGCTTCATCCCGCCGATCATCGACCTCTCGCTGCTCGACCGAAAGATCATGGTCTCCAACCGCGACGCGATCGTCTGGACCCAGCGCCTGCTGCGCGAGGAGGGGCTGTTCGCCGGGGTCTCGGCGGGCGCGATCGCCTCCATCTGCGTGCGGATCGCAAACGAGCTGGACCAGGGCAACGTCGTCTTCGTCGTTCCTGACGACGGCTGGAAGTACCTCTCCTCGGGCGTCTACACGAAGTCGGTGTCCGAGCTGGAGGCGATCGACTCCACCGTCTGGTGGTAGCCGCCGCCCCCGCGGCCGGAGGAGAGGCCGATGCGCATCGCTCGTGAGCTGATCGACGAGATCCTCGCGCACGCGCGCGAGGACGCCCCGAACGAGTGCTGCGGCCTGGTCTCAGGGCGCGAGGGCGAAGCCCTCAGCGTTCGCCGCGCCCCCAACCTGTTTGCCAGCCCCCGCCGGTTCGAGGTCGGCGACCTGCCTCGCCTGATCAGCGAGATCGAGGACGCCGGCGAGGAGATGGTCGGCATGTACCACTCCCACCCCCGCAGCGAGGCCTATCCGTCGCAGACGGACATCAACCTGGCCTGGGGCTGGCCGGGGATCCTCTGGCTGATCTGCTCCCTGGCAGGCGACGAGCCCGTGGTCCGCTGCTTTGAGATCGCCGACTCCACGGTCGAAGAGGTCGAGCTCGAGATCGCCGGGGCCTAGGCCGGTGGCCGCGGCCGAGCCGCTCGCCTGCCCGCAGTGCGCCCGGCGCTTCTCGCTGGACGAGCGCTTCTGCCCCGACGACGGCATGCCCCTGGTATATGTCGGCCGCGCCGAGGAGGAACCGATCACCGAGGCGCACGAGCGCGCCCGCAAGATCAAGCCTCAGTACACCTCCGGCGAGCTGGTCAAGGTGGCCTGGGCGCGAAACCTCTCCGAGGCCGAGCTGATGCAGGGCATCCTCCTCGACCAGGGCATCCCCAGCGTGCAGCGTCGGAGCCGCGGCTTCGACGTCCCCGACTTCCTCGCGGCCGGGCCCCGCGACATCCTCGTCGCTGAGGCCGCCGGGCCCGACGCCCGGGAGATCCTCACCGGCACGGACGCGCCCGAGGCGCCGCTCGAGCCCGACGAGGGCCGCGCTGCCCGGCTGCTGGCCGGGATGGCCGTCGCCCTGGTGCTGGCGGCGGCGATCGTCTGGGCGCTCTACCAGCTAGTCGGCTGATCGGGGCCGAACTCGGGCGGGACCGAGAGCTCTCCCTCGGACCCGCGGGTGCGGGGGATCTCCTCCCGCAGGTAGCGGCGCCAGAGGCGCTCCACGTCGGCCGCGGGCGCGTCGAAGGCGAGCTCGAGGTTCCCCCGGGCGCCGCTGCGGTGCAGCCGCGAGACGAGCACCTGGCAGGCGTCGCGCCCGCGCTCACGCTCGAGCAGCTCGAAGACCGTGCCACCGAGGATGATCGCGTCGCGCGCTGACGGCGGGAAGGAGGGGGGCTTGCCCTGGCGCATGCGGGTGTTGGCGGCGGCGCGGAAGAGGGGCACGTGCCCGGCGTAGTACTGGGCGGCACCCTCGACGAGCCACGCCCAGCGCAGATAGCGCCAGAAGCCGCCCGGCCCCCACGGCGGCGGCACCTTGTCGTTGTTGGCGCCGATCACGATCTGCGCGTAGAGCCGCTCCGCGGTCCCCCGCAGCGCGACCAGGGAGTCGTCTCCCGCCGAGCGGCGCTCGAGGTAGTCGTCGTTGAGGACGTGCAACTCGGTGGCCATCGCCCAGCCCGCCAGGTAACGCTGGCCGGCGGGCGCGGCCGCGAGGCGGGCCAGCGGCAGGAAGGGGTGGGCGGCGGCGAGCCAGCCCGGCGTCGGGTGGACCACGAGGGTGATCCCGCCGGGCGCCTCGTCGAAGCGATCCTCCAGGCGCAGGCGCAGGTCCTCGAGCGCGTCCAGCGTGCGCTGCGCGTCACCGGTGTCAGCGCTCTCATGCCGCGCGACGAACGACAGCGACTCGGTCTCGACCCATGCCATGCGTCGAGAATAACTCCGGCGAGATCCTCCGCTTCGCGTCCGGTCTCGCCGGGCTAGGGCCCGGGCCTTACCCGGCAGGCCCGGCGTTGGGGGTTAGGGGACGTCGTTTTGGGCCTCGACGACCTGCTGGAAGGTCGGGCGGTTCTGCCAGTGGATCGGGGGCTGCGAGATGCCGCCGAGCGTGGTCGCGCGGATCGAGTCCCGGCACCACTGGGCGCTGGGCTGCGGGCTCACCTGGCTGTTGCAGGCCGGGTTCGGGAAGCCCGGGTAAAGGGTGGCGTCGTCGTCATTGGCGAGCGCTTCCTTGAGCGATCCCTGCAGCGCCTTGGCGCACTTCTTCAGCTTGCCGCCGCCGCAGTACTCGCGCGAGTAGGGCGAGTCGACCGGGTCGCCGAGGACCGAGCGCAGGTCCTTGTCGACGTAGCCGTACCAGCCGGAGATGTAGGCCGAGCCGTTCGCCCCGGGCGTGTTGTCGAGGCCCATCATCGTCTGGATCTGGGCGTAGAGGTCGGTTCCGAGCTCGGGCTCGAACTCTGCCGCGACCAGCCGCGGCCACCACGCGTCCATGATCCGGACGGCCTTGGTGTCCTCGTAGACGCCGTCGCCGTCGCTGTCGAGACGGTGGGCGCCCGACTTGCTCCACTGCTTCAGCGTCTTGATCGCCTTCTTCAGCTTCTTCTTGCCCTTCGCCTTGTTGAGGTTGGTCTTCACCACCCGCAGTGCCGCCGGCAGCACCTGCGAGCCGCGCAGGTCCACGGTGGCGGCGTCTTCCATCGCGTTGACCAGCTCGGCGCGCGTCATCGTCTCGGTGCCGGCGATCCCGGCCTCGACCCGGTCGTTGAGCGAGTCGGCGCGGTGGACCGAGCCGTAGGAGTAGGTGTCGTCGGAGGCGCTGAAGTCGAGCGCCTGCTTGTTGTTCCAGCTGGTGATGTAGTCCTGGTCCACCACCTGCGGATGCTCGGCCGCCGGCGCCCGGTCGAAGGTGAGTGTGTCCGGGTCGAACCCCTGCCAGAGGTTGTCCAGCTCGCCGAAGGCCGGCAGGTTCGGGTCGACGTCCGCTGCCCGCACAGGGTTGGCGCCGGCGTTGAAGTACGCGATCTGCTCAGGGTCGGCGTAGAACAAGTTGAAGGTGTAGTCGATCTTCGCCGCCGCGGCCTTGAACTCGTCCGCGTCCTCCATCGTCGAGGGCTGGTTGAAGTCGGCGAATCCGACCGCCGAGTCAGCCTCGTGCATGTAGGTCGCGCGCAGCTTCGTGTAGGCGTAGGGGACCCCGCCGATCTCGGCCCGGTGGGAGACGATCCCGACCTTGGTCCGCAGCGAGTGCAGGGTCTGGGTGCCGGCCGGCGTCGCGTCGGCACCGCTTGGGGTCCAGGTGTTGACGCGCTCGAGCACCTCGAACGGCTCGCAGTTGCCGTCGAAGCGGTAGCCGTCGTCGCTGATCACGCCGGGATCGCCCGGGTTGTCCGGGTCGCAGAGCTCGACCGCGTAGGTGTCGGTGATGTCCTGGCCCGCCGAGGTCGCGCTCCAGGCATAGTCCTGGCCGCGGCCGAGCAGCACGTAGAGGTTGACCCCGACGAA
>JBKJZF010000212.1:0-6630 GCA_046715315.1 Solirubrobacterales bacterium
GCCACCAAGAGGCGACCCGGATCGCCTCGTCGACCAACCTCTTCTCGCTCGCCGAGTCGCTGGGCGGCGTCGAGTCGCTGATCGAGGTGCCGCAGGCGATGACGCACCAGTCGGTCGAGGACTCCGAGGCCGCGGTCCCGGCCGATCTCGTCCGCCTCTCCTGCGGCGTCGAGGCTGCGGAGGATCTCATCGCGGCCCTGGCGGCGGCGCTGGGCTGATCAGGGCCGGCGTCGACCGGTCGCGCTCGAGTGGAGCAGCCTCACTCGGCGCAGGGTCCGAGTAGACGTCTGCTGAATGGCTTTAGAAAGTTCGCGGCGAGCCCCGGCGACCAGCAGGCGGGCGAGCTTCGCGGCGGCTCCGCTCAGCGCGTGTCCTCGTCCACGAGATCCTTCACGATCGCCGCCGCGGTGCGGGCGCCGTGGGCCGCAGCGATGACGACCGAGCTCACGCTGAGGCAGAGGTCTCCCGCGGCGTAGACGCCGCGGACAGTGGTCGCACCCTTCTCATCGACCTGAACCGTCTCAGGGTCGAGGAAGTCGCAACCCAGGCGACTCCCGAGATCGCTCGCCGGCGTGATCTTGGGACGGATGAAGAGCGCATCGCGCGCCAGCTCGCTGCCATCGGCGAACCGGATCGCGGTCAGCTGACCCTGGTCTCGGCGCAGTCCGGCGACGCGACGCTCATCGACGCGCACGCCAGCCGCCTGCAGGCGCCGGAGCTCCTCGTCACCCAGGACCCTCTCTCCGTCAGACAGCAGCACGAGATCATCCGCCCATGCGGTCAGCAGCAAGGCTTGGCGGAGGGGCGGTGTAGCGCCCGGGCCATAGACGGCGATCGCGGCCTCGCGCACCTCCCAGCCATGGCAGAAAGGACAATCGATGACCGACTTGCCCCACAGCTCCTCGATGCCCTCGAGGTTGGGCAAGCTGTTGCGGATGCCGTAGGCGAGCAGGACGCGGCGGGTTTCGACGGAGCCGGCAGCTTCGACTTTGGCAGTGAACCTGCCGTCGCCGGCTCGGTCGACGACCTCCACTTTCGCCTGCGAGACGGACACGGACGGATACCGCCTGAGCTCCTCCGCCCCTAGGCGCCGCAGCTCGGAAGGGGGCGTCCCATCGCGCGAGAGCATGCCGTGGACCGCCTCCGCGGCGAGGTGGTCGGGCTCGCCGGTGTCACACAAGAACACCCGTCGCCGCGCCCGGCCGAGCACCTGTGCCGCGTTGAGCCCCGCCGGCCCTCCGCCGACTACGAGGACATCCCAGAGAGGCGTGCTTGCTCCGTTCACTTGGCAATCCTAACCCGAGGGTTGCAGGCGCCAACAGCCGGAGAGACGAACGTCGATCAGCGCGCTCTGGACGCCGGGGCGCCGAGACTGTTTTCGGGCCTGAGGACACCCAGCGGGCACCCTACGAGCTGCCATTCGCTCGGCCTCCGCTAACCGGATTCCGCTTTCTAGAGCCATAAGCGCCGGCTGTCGGCTCCGAGCGCCATCCCGTATCGCACCCAGGAGGTCGCCGGTTCGAGCCCGGCTAGCTCCATCACCGGTTGCTTGCTTCCAGCGGGTTGCGTTGGGTAGGGTGTCAACTCGTGGCGGCGCAGCCTGGCGGTCTCACCCTGGATCTGAAGAGTGTCCTACCGGCGCCCCGATCGCTCGTGTTCGAGGCGCTGACCGATCCGGGCAAACTCGCGAAGTGGTGGGGTCCCAGTGGGTTCACCTGTCCGAGCGTCAAGTTCGATCCGCACGTCGGAGGCAGCTATCGGATCGCGATGCAGCCTCCGGAAGGGGACCTTTTCTATCTGTCGGGGGAGTTCCGCGAGATCGAGCCTCCCACCCGTCTCGCGTACACGTTTAGATGGGAGGATCCCGATCCCGACGATCAGGAAACGGTGGTCACGCTATCCCTCGGGGACCTTGGGGAATCGACCGAGCTTGTCCTCGCCCAGGGCCCGTTTGCGACCGAGCCACGGCGGGCGCTCCACGAAGCAGGTTGGACAGACGGCTTCGCCCGGCTAGGGGAACTGATGTCGTCGGGGCCACCGGTCGACTGATCCCCACCGCGGCGGGTGGCCGCGAGGTAGCGACCGAGGTAACGAACTGAGCGAACCTGAGCGAAGCTCAGCCGACGCCATGAGACTCCAACGAGCCTCAACGACCTGACCTGACGGCGATCGCTGTGGATCGCACCCAGGAGGTCGCCGGTTCGAGCCCGGCTAGCTCCATCAACGCTTGCTTGCTTCCCTGCCGGTTGCCGGCCGCCGCCGGGACTCCTGGGCCAGGTAACCAGCATCGACTAGGGTGAGCGCTAGCCGCACACAACTGAGAGGAGCACTCATGGCATCCATCTTCGGCCACTTCGACGTCGGCGATTACGACGCCTGGAAGCAGATGTTCGACTCGGACCCGGCGGGCCGCGCGCAAAGCGGCAAGGGGCACCGGATCCTTCGCAGCGTCGCCAATCCGAGCGAGGTGTTCGTCGCGGTGGAGTTCAGCTCAGCGGAGGACGCAGCGTCGTTTCGGGAGCGGCTGCTCGCGTCAGGAGCGCTGGACAACGTCACCGTAAAGACCGAGCCAACGGTCGTGGAGGAAGCCGAGAGCGTCGAGTACTAGCCGGCGCCCTCGGGGAGCAGCTCGACTGTGAGGAGAAACAATGCTCTGTGCATTCATACGCGCTCCGAAACGTCGACGATGAGAACGAAGTGATCACCTTCGGATTCTTCGACGGCACGCCGGAGGAGCTGCGCGCGAGCCACCAGGAGGAGAGCGGCGACTACGAGAGGGGCCGCCAGGCGGCTGATGAGCCCGGCGAGTCCGTGGGCGCCAACGGCGTCTAGACCCGCGCCGTCAACGCCGGCCACTCGGCTTCACAATAGGAACCGATCCGAGGCTCTCACTGCGTAAGAGAGCGGAGAACCTGGACGAACGACGGGTTCGAAAGTCGTCCGGCTAGCTCCATTCTTTCGCGCACGCGATCGCGTGAAGGATTGTGCGCCCCGTAGGAGGTACAACCCTTCAGCCGGCTGAGTTCGACAGCCCGGCGGCATGGACAGCATTCGCGAAGTCGCCACGGACATCGACCCGCGCGATCTTCCCGTCGTGCAAGTTGAAGGTGAGCGCCCAACGCACGTCCACCGGGACTCCGCTGCCCTTGCCGCGCCCCCAGGAGCGCACGCCCATCACGACGCAGCCACCACCCGCCCTGACCTCCTCGATCTCCTCTCCTTCGGCGTCGAAAGGCTCGAACAGCTCCTTCGAGAACTCGATGATCGCCTTCGGCCCCACGATCATCCGTGGGCCGGGAAACGTGGAGGTGTTGTGCCACTCAACGTCGGCGCGGAAGCAACTTCCAGCGTCGTCGTAGTCGCCCCGGCGGACCGCCTCGAACGCTCGCCGGGCTATCTCCACGTTCTCCTGCGACATCGCCTACTCCCCGAGCCCGGCGGCTTCGAGGGCCTCGGCGCGGCTGCGATAAAGCTCGACGCGAACGATCTTGCCGCCGCGAAGTCCGTAGAGATACCCCGTCTGCCCGTGGACCTCCGCCCCACTGGTTCGCCCGCGCCCATGGTGGGTTGCGACCACAAAGACAACGTCACCCAGATCCCGCGCTTCCTCGATGTCGAAGTGATAGCCAGGCTCAAATGTCGTGAACCAGCTGGCAAACCACCCTCCAACCGCGTCGCGGCCCGTGAATGTTCCGCCCTCGAGAAAGGCGTCGGGGTCCACGACGAGCTCCACATCCTCCGCGTAATGGCTCATTGCCCGCGGGAAGTCCCGCTCGTTCGTAGCTGCGAACTGGTCGCGCACGACTTCGACGTTCTCCTGCGACATTCCCCGCGCAGTATCGCGCGACGCGCGCCTTGACCATTGGGCACCAGCGCCGTTGTGGTGCCCAAATCCAGGGTAATCCCCGGTGATCCACGGCTATCCGTCCCGCTACGCGCCGAAGACTGGCGGGCAAGATTCCGCTTGCTAGACCCGTATACGTCAGCTCTCCCCTCAGGGCATCATCCTGGATCGCACCCAGGAGGTTGCCGGTTGGAGCCCGGCTGGCTCCACTCCTCCTTCACAGCGAGGCTGGTCGACCGCCTACTCCCGCGGCCCGGCGGCTTCGAGCGCCTCCTCCCTGTTTCGGAAAGCCTGTTCTCGCACCACCCGGCCGTTCTTGATCGTGAACAGGAAGGCGAACTGGTCACGGTCTTCCATGGCGATCTGGCTCACCGGCCCCACCCCGTTGACCTGGGCCACCGCGACCACCTGCTCTCCGGCGTCGATCAGCTCTACCGGGTCAATCTCGTACCCGGACAGCGTCTTCTGGTTCTCCTCGTAGATCAGACGTATGGCCTCGTTGCCGCGGTGGGTCCCCAGCAGGAGCGTCTCGAAGACCACGTCTGTGTCATAGACCTGGGTCAGGGCATCGAGGTCGCCGCGGTTGTGCGCGGCGAACCCTGCCCTGATGAGTTCCAGGTTCTCCTCCGACATCGCCTACTCCTCAAGCCCGGCGGCTTCGAGGGGTCCGATTCTGGGTCTGGGGCTAGGAGTCGTACTGGCCGCCGAACTCCGCCGCCTGGGGCCTGCCCTTGTGCCCGGCTTCTTGCATGATCGGCGGAACCTCGGGGTCCGAGAGGAAGCTCCGCCAGCCCTCCTCATCCCAGTCAAAGAGCACCCAGACCCGGTCGTCCTCATTGGGATCGCGAAAGACGGTCGCGCCCTTGGACCCGTGCGCCTTTCGCTTCTCAGCGCCCTTGGTCGAGAAAATGTTCAAGAAGCGGTCGAAATCCTCGACCGTCGTCGTTGCCAGGATCAACGCTCTCCTCCTCCGTGAGAAATGTCGTCGCGCTCCCGCGACTAGGGCACGCAGTATCGCACTCCGGCCGCGGGCCGCCAGCGAGCATCAATTGATTGGGCACCACCCCCGTTCTGGTGCCCAAATCGAACGTAATCCCCGGTAATCCACGGCAATCCGCGCCGGTGCCCTCGGCGACGCAGCCAGCCACATTCCGCTTGCTAGAGCCGTAAACGGCAGCTCGCGCGAGGGGGACACGGTGATCGAGGACCACGTCGAGTCTCCGGGCCAAGAGGAGCTGTATCTCGTCGTCTCCGGTTGCGTGAGGTTCGTGCTCGGCGAAGAGGAATTCGTCGCTACGGCCGGGACCGCGGTTTTCGTGCCGGAACCCGACCTTCGCCGTCGCGGTGATGCGCTCGAAGAGGACACGGTCGTCCTCGCCGTCGGCGGGTGGCCCGACCAGCCGTACCACACGCTGCCCTGGGAACCGATCTATCTCGCGCAAGAGTCAATGCGCCAGGGCGACTGGGCCGCTGCCGCCGACACCCTCGAACGCGAGGCAGGCGAGCATCGCAATACGGCGATCCTGCAATTCCGTCTTGCCTGTTGCCACGCCCGTCTGGGGGAGCACGAGGTCGCCCTCGAGGAACTCCGCCGGGCGATCGAGATCAATCCGAGTATGCGCGATCGCGCCGCAGGCGAGGAGCATCTCGCCTCGCTACGCGAACTCGAGGGCTGGCCCGCCGCGATCGCTTGAAGCGTCTCCAGGCGCTCACATTTCGCTTCTCAACCGGGTGGGCCGTCACTATCGAGGGGGGCCCGGACGCCGCAAATGCAGGCGCCCGGGTCGCCGCTCAGGAGGACGCGGACTCCATCTCCTCCATGTTCTTGGTCACGACCTCCATGGTCTGGCCGAGTTTCTCGGTGGGGCTGAACTCGACCACCTCAGTGCCGGCGTAGAGGATCGGCGTGTGCCCTGGGCCGACGTAGTACGCGTCGCCGCCCTCGAAGACCTCCTCGCCATCCCCGGAGCGGAAAGCAACCTTGCCCTTGAGCACGTAGCCCATGTGCTCGCATTGGCACTGGTCGTTGGGAAGCCCCCTGAAGAAGGGGGAAAGGTCGGCGTCCTGGGTGTAGGTCTCGAAAGCCACTGTCCAGCCACCCTCGAAATGCTCGAAGTGGCCCTGGTAACCCTCGACCGCCTCATGCTCGGAAGCGGTTTCCTTCGATGCCTTCGGCATTCTCTACCTCCTGTTCGACGCATTCGGACAAGTCTCGTCGCTCACGCGCTTAATTGCAAGAATCGGTCGGCTCACTGCTTCGGATCGCCCGCCAGGACGTCGCGCTCGCGGACGATGCGACCGTCCCGGAGATCAAAGATCCCGTTGGCGAGGACCTTGCGGCCGCCCGGGAACTCGCAGGTGACGGTGGCGGCGGCGCGATCCTCTGCCGCGACAGCGTTCTCCACCGTCGCCTTGACGCCCGCGGCGGCGCAGTGCTCGAACATCCCCCTGAGCACGTCCTTGCCGTGGCGCACGCGCGGGGTGCTCGGAGGGTTGTCGCGGTCGATCTGGACGATCTCGACCTCGTCGGCGTAGAGGCCGAGCAGGGCCTCGATGTCCCACTCCTCGTAGGCGCGCTTGAAGGCCTCTATGTCGAATCCTGTGGCTGACTTCACGGTCATGGCTTCTCCTTCCAAGGTTGTGGTTGGACCGTGTCGCGACTACGATCGGCCTTGAAGTGGGCTTCAAGTCAAGGCTTGGATCGGACCTGTGAACGACTGGCCGGAACTGACCATCGGCGAGGTGGCACGGAAGGTCGGCGTCGCGACGTCATCGGTGCGCTACTA
>JBKJZF010000213.1:0-5466 GCA_046715315.1 Solirubrobacterales bacterium
GTGAGTTACCTATAGAAGAGGAACTGGAGAGGTGGTTCCCGCTGTGGGACCACCCGGCCGTGGCGTGAGCCTGTGGATCTAGAAAGGTGGAGGAACTATGGAACAAATACCGCCTTCCGATGATGCGGCAACTACCAACCCTCATCGCTTCGAGGCCTCTGAGGGCCCGCGCATCCTCGGGCCCAACGACGGAAAAGCTGTCAACTTTGGATCTTTTGGGGTTCGGTTTATGATTTGGAGTGAGGAATCCGGTGGGGGATTCTCCCTTGTGGAGCATCCGATCCCCCCGCGGACGCTCGCTGCTCCACTTCACCGTCACACTAACGAGGACGAGTACAGCTACGTCCTTGAAGGGCGCATAGGGGCGCAGCTCGGAGATGAGGTCGTGTATGCGGAGAAGGGGGATCTCGTCTTCAAACCCCGTGAGCAATGGCACACCTTTTTGAACGCCGGTGACGGACGCTCCAGGCGCTCCAGATCCGAACAGCTGGCGACCCGTTCGCGATCCGCTCGCGCGCTTGCGGCTCGCCCTAGTGGAGATGTACGACTACCACGGGCGCAACGAACGCCTCATCGCGAACATGCTCCCGGCGGTGTCCTCGACCACACCCACGCGCTCGTCGGGGTCGAACACGTCCGTCAGCGAGCGCGGCCCAGAGTGAATCTATGGGGACGGTCTAGACGCCTCCTGCGCCGTCCAATAGGCTCTCATTGTCGCCTACCCGAGTCCAGCAGAACGAGGAAGTACGATGCCAGCCACCACCCGGACCGATGCCGTCCGCAAGCATCGCTTGGTACCGGCGCTCGTTGTGGTGACCATGCTCTCGGCGTGCGCTGGGGTTGACAACGCAGCATCATCCAGCGCTGCGGCATCGCAAGCCGCGGCAAGTGCCCTTCCCGTCACCTCACCTTCTGAGGCATCCGATCTGGTTTCAGGTACTTTTCCAGTCGACGACGGTCGCCAGTTGAACCTGGAGTGCATGGGTCAAGGGTCGCCGACGGTCATTCTCGAGTCCGGCGACGGCTCCGGGATCGAGGAATGGGGACTGATTCGATTAGACCTCTCTGAAGTGACCAGGACGTGCGCCTATGACCGCGGCGGCATCGGCCGGAGCGATCCGGTAACCGGCTGTCGGCAACTGGACGATCTGACCGCCGACTTGGAGCAACTGCTTGAAGCCGCCGCAGTCGCGCCTCCCTACGTGCTGGTCGCCGGGTCGGGCGGCGGCTTCATCGCCTCGGGTTTCGCGCAAGACCATGCGGACGATATCGCGGGGATGGTGTTCTTGGATGTCCCCATGGCGTTTCTCAACCCGCCGCCTGAGGTGGTCGAGGAAACCGCCTGCGACAACCCAGGGAACCGAGAGCACCGAGACTACCTGCAGGTGGAGGCAGACGCCTGGAACAGCCGCTCGGAGATTGGCGATATCCCGGTCACGATCATCTCGAACGACCCGGGCCCTGACGCGCCTCCGGAGGAGCAGGACAACGTGTCAGCTCAGCAAGGCTGGCTGGTGCTCAGTCCACGGGCTGAACAGGTGGTGGTCGACTCAGGTCACGATGTCGCTACCAACGAGCCTGAGCTGGTCGTCGCGGAGGTAACCGAAGTCCTACGAGCGGCCCAGTAGGCCGGGTTCCATCCATGAGCGACGCCTCCAGTTATCCGGATCCGGGGCTGGTGGCCTCGAATGACGGGCGGTGCCGACCCAAGAGCCTCGCGCCGTCCTATCCCCGTTCGATCTGGCGATCCCCGGGCGTCACTACAAGCCGGATCACCGAGCCCAAGCGGCGCGGATTGGGCGATCTCGATCTTCTCGCGCCGGTCCATCTTGCCCTAGTCATGGCCCGGATGGGGCGCGGCGAGCGGACGTCGGATCCCGCAGTCAAGCGCTCCCTCGACCGCATAACCGAGATCGGCGACGCGCTCCACGATCCCTCGATGCGCGCACTGCAGCTCGCCGTCATCGGTCTGAACCAGGTCTTCACCGGTCCGATCCGCGAGGGCGTCACCGCCCTAGAAGAGGCCGTCCCACTCATGGAGCAGCGGCAGAACTTCATCGGGGCGGCGTTTGCGCGGGGTGCCCTGGCGATGGGCTATGCCCGCCTCGGCGAGTTCGACAAGGCCGAGAGGGCCGCCCAGTACGCGACCGAGCTCGCGGCTGGCGGGGACCTGATCGCCCAGCTCGACGCGCAGATCGCCGAGTCCGTGGTCCGTTCCGAGCGCGGACAGCTCGACGAGGCAATTCCCATCGCCCAGGCCTGCGTCATGCGCGCCGAGGAGACCGGCGCCACGGCCTGCGCGGCGATGGGTTCGTGGGTGCTCGGCGATGTCTACCAGCGCCAGGGTCGCCTCCAGGAGGCCTACCAAACTCTTCAGCGGGGCAATGAGCTCGCGCGCGTCGTGGACCGCACGTTCTTGCGTCCAACGCTCCAGGCCTGGCTCGGGACGAGCGCAACCGCGCTGGGCGACTTCGCGGCGGCTGAGGGAAGCTGGGATCAGCCACTCGCAACCGTGCGCTCGATCGGGAGCCGATTCGGCGAGGCGGGCATTCTCCAGAAGCGCGCCGAAGCGTCTGCGAGGCGCGGCGACCGCGAAGCAGCGCTGGCCGACTTTGCGGCGAGCGCCGCGATCCTCGAAGAGTTCGGGGCGCGGCCACAGCTTGCCCGGGTCCTGCGCGGCTGGGGCGAAACGCTCCGCGCAGCCGGACGTGGGGCTGAGAGCGACGCGGCGCTTCACCGCGCGCTCGCACTGTTCGAGGAGATGGGCATCACGCCCGAGGCCGAGGCGGTCCGCGCAATCCTCGCCGGGGAAGCACAGGACGCCGCAGGGTAGAGGAGGCCCGAAGCCGAGTCAGGGTGATCTACGATGCCCCCCCTGTTGGACCTCGCCATCCACGACCGGATCACCTTCCGGCCGGTCGAGTCGGCAGACGCCTAGACCCAACATATTGTGGTACCGCATACCGGATTTCCAGTGAAACGTCTCATGCGTCTCAGCCGCGTTCACCCAGTACATCCAAGAGACGCATGAGACGCATGAGACAGGATTCATAAGGGACCAGATAAGGGACCAGCGCCGGGCGTAACGCATGACGTCGACCACCGTGTCTCCAACTTGGGCGCGCTTCAGCGGTCCACGCGAAGTAGTGCAACCCGCCGGCGACGAAACCTCCGAGGGCATAGTGGGTAGGCGGCGGGCGGCGGAACGCCTCGCTCGGCCTCAATCAACCCACGGAGCGGCCCACGCGCCGGGACAGCGAGGTACGACGGCCAGTCTGGTCCTTCCTACCCGGTGAACGCCATGAACCCCAGCATGCGGGTCCATGCGTCACGTGCCGCCGCCTCGTGGTCGGTAAAGGCGCGGTCGAAGAACGAGTGTGGAGCGTCGTCGTAGACGACGATCTGGTTGTCGACTCCGGCGGCCTCAAGGGCCCGACGAAACGCGGTTGCGTGTTCCGGCGTGACCTTCGGATCGGCTCCACCGAAGAAGCCCAGGACCGGGCAGCGGTAGGCATGGACCAGATTCAGTGGCGCGGTAGGGTCACCCGGTTCCTGTTCCATCACCCTCCCGTAGAAGCCGATGACGCCAGCGAGGCCAAGCCCCGAAGCCGCCTGGTTGAAGGAGAGCCGGCCGCCGGAACAGAACCCGACGGTGAACACGCGGGCGACGCCACCAGCCTGGGATGATGCGAGAAAGTCGGCCGCGGCAGCCACGTCGAGGGAAACGTCCTCATCGCGGACCTGCGCGAAGTGCGGCTCCCAGTCGAAGTCGTCGCCTCGGGGAGCGCTGCCCGCGGTACGGCCGTAGTAATCGATGGCAACCGCATGGACGCCGGCCTCGCTGAACCGGACGGCGAGTGCTTCATAGAACGGATGGAGCCCACGTACGTCGGGCAGGATGACCACGCCCGGCGCGTCCGCCACATCGGTCGTGGCAAGGAAGCCGGCGAACTCGTTTCCGCCGGCGGCCGGCAGGATCGCGTGGCGAGTGCTGGCGGTGCCCAGGATGACCGGTGGCGGTGGAGGTAGGCCGGCAGGGTCGTGGCACATCTTCTTCTCTCCCTCGCGTAGCCCGTGGATGATATGTCGCGTATGGCACCCGATCCCCTCGACCGATCAGCACCGATCACCACCGCGGGACGCGACTACGACCGTTACGCGACCGCCTACCACCGATGCTGGGCGCCGATCATCGCGCCGGCGGGCAGGCGGCTGCTCGACGACGTGGCGGCGGTGCTCAACGGTCCCCGTGCCCATCTGATTGACATTGGAACCGGGACCGGCTCGGTGGCCGTCGCTGCGCTGCAGCGCTGGCCGGCTTGCCGGGTCACGGGCGTCGATCTCGCCCCAGGCATGCTGGCAGTCGCCGGGAAGGAAGCGCGGCAGCTCGGCGCTCGCGCCAGGAGCCGCCTCATCCTGCTGGAGGGTGCGGCCGCCCATGTCCCGCTGCCCGACCGATCGGCCGACGCGGTGGTGTCGTCCTTCGTCGTCCAGCTTGTCCCGAACAGAGCCGCCGCCACCCGCGAGGCGTTCCGACTGCTCCGACCGGGCGGCCGCTACGCCGTCCTCACCTGGCAGGCCGGCAGGTTCGACTTCCCTCCCTACCTCGCCTTCGAGCGCGCCCTCGAGGACCTGGGTCTGGAGGCGACGGTGGGCCGCGAGCAGCGACCGTACCGCTCGCCGGCTGGCGCGGCGGCCGAGCTCCGACGCGTCGGCTTCCGCCGCGTTCGCGGTCAGATTGTCACGCTTGCGCATCGATTCGCGGCCGACACCTATCTGGCGGTGCTGGAGGGCTGGCTCGAAAGTGAGCTCTTCGAGGCACTCGACGATGCGCGCCGCGAGCGCCTTCGTCGCGCCACCGCCAAACGATTGGCCGAGCTACGGCCGTCTGACTTCGTCTGGCGGCGTCCGCTGATCAGCGTGGTTGGGGACCGGCCAGGCGACTGACGGCGGAATCGCTCACGACGCCCTCACCGGCGCCCGCCGACGAGGATGCTCTCCCCCGACCCGTGCAGGCTGCCATCAGCCCCGACGAACTGCTCGTTCGCCTCGGCCACCGTCTGCCACACCTGCGCCCGGCGCTCGGGGCTTTCGTTGACGAGGAGGTTGTTGATCGGCGCTGCGACCTCCTGGAGGAAGAGGATGTACTCGTCGAGCGAGTCGAACTCGAAGTGCACGAGAAGCGTCTCGGCATGCACATCGGCGAGCCCAGCCGCTCGGAAGCGGCCCGCCAGCTCGTCTCCATCCGCCAGGCTGAAGATCCCCGGCGTTCCTGGTGCCGGCGCCGGCAGCTCCAGTACCCGGGCGACGGCCCCGAAGGCTGCGGTGGCCATCGGATTCCGCTCGGGAGGCCCCCACACGGACGCGGCGAAGCGGCCGCCTGGCACGAGGAGCCGCCGGATGCCCACCAGGGTCCGGTCGACGTCCGGGAGGAACATGAGCCCGAACCGGCACAGGACTGCGTCG
>JBKJZF010000214.1:0-3083 GCA_046715315.1 Solirubrobacterales bacterium
ACCTAACAGAAGTTGCGAAAAACCCAATAGAAGTTGTGAAACCCGAGGTTGATCGGTTCAGATCCCAGAGAACGTTGCCGTACCCCTGGATGAAGTAGGGATATCCCTCTGTGTCTCCGCGACCGCCGAAAACGGCGGCTCTCTCGTAATCGACGTCGAGCGCTTTGAAGAGGCGCTCCGCGTACGATTTCGCCTCTCCGGCGAGCCGCGGAAGCTGCGGTAGACCCGCACCCACCAGCGTGATCGGCAAGGCACACTGCACCGTCTTGTGCAATGCCGCGATCAGCGCCTCGAGCTCGACGGTGCTCAGGAACTGAACCTCGTCGAACAGAAACACGACGCCGTGTCGTGCTCGCTCACCGCCTCCCCCAGGGCAAGCAGCAGGTCGGTCAGGTCCTCGGCGAGCTCGCCACTGTCGGCCACGCCTTCGAGTGCGTCCACGTCGATGTCCCGCGACACGACTTCGAGGCCGCTTAAGACGGCTGGCGAAATGACTGGCCGGCGGCTCTACCGGGTGGTGCGAGTGATCGCCGGAAGCACGCCCTGGTAGGTCGCCACCAGCTCACGACTCACAGATCGCGAGAACGTAGAAGCTCCGGGTCTGGCCGCCGAGATAGTTGCGGATCGCGGCGTACCACTGCGTAGCCACGTCGCCATCCTCCGTGCTCTCCATCTCGCTGGTCGAATCCAGCGGGCCGCTGGCCCGCACGTAGAAGCGGCGGACCGGACCCGAGCTGGGGATCACGCCTCCCCCGACCGCCCGCCTGCCGGCGGGACATTCCGCGTAGTCCGCATCCGTGCCCGGACTGTCGACGTCGAACTGGGTCCTCTGGACGGTGGCGTTCGAATCGGCCGCGCAGATGACGAAGACCCTGAACCTCGTATGGTCAGCCCCAGCGTTGTTGATGAGCGCGGCCCCGTACCACTGCGTCGCCTTATCACCGTCATCGAGCGCGGAGAACCCGCCCGAGGCGTCGAGCGGCCCGCTGGCGATGACGGCTGAGTCGTCAGGCGACGGCGAATGGGGGCTGATCACTCCGCCTCCGAGTGCACGCTTGCCTGCGGGACACTTCGCGACCGCGTGCCCGGGGTCGTTCGACTGGGTCCTGAAGACCTTCGTCTCGAGCCTCGCCGTGGAATCGGCCGAGCAGATCGCGAACACCTTGAAGTCCATCACCCCGCTGGAGTAGTTGGTCACCGAGGCGTACCACTGCTTCGCCTTGTCGCCATCGCGCGTCTCGGCGGGGCGGCCGGAGCTGTCGAGCGGTCCACTCGACGCGACCGCGCCCTCCGGGAAGCCGCTCTGAACGATTCCGCCCCCGAGCGCGCGCTTGCCCCCCGGACAGCTCGCGAATTCCTCACCGGACTCGAAGCCGAAAGTGCTGTCGACCGAGAACGCCGTCGCTTCGATGATGGCATCGCTGCCCCCACGCGCGACCGCCCATCCACCGAGGAGTGCCAGCGTCGCGGTCAGTGCCGCCAAGGCCACCCCGCGGCGCCCCCGCCTGAAGAGCATCAAACGACGGTCCCACAGCGAAGGGGGACTTGTCAGGCGGAGGTAGGCGCGAAGACTGGCTAGCAGAAGGGGGGCCTTCCCTGAAGCGATTGGCGGCGCGGCGATGGTCGCACATGTCAACGCTCCCGCGACTCCCGCACTCCGCGCAAGCCAGCATTGAGCCGGACAGCGATTGGGGGCTCGTCCTATTGGATTACCCCGATTTCGACGACACCTGATCGCTCGGGGGCGAGACTCCGCCAGGGCCCACCGCGAGCCCGCGCTGCGCTACCAGTCACGTCGGCCGTCGACGCGTCGGAAAGCGGTAGCGCGGCTGGTCAGCGCGGAGCCCACACACCGCATGAACAAGCCAAATGGCGGGATCTTCAACACATCAGCCGCTTTACCGGGAGCAGCGGCGTGCGCGGGACTTCCCCAACGCCTACCCGATGAAGATGCCGGAGAAGGTGCAGTCGGCGCCCTTGATGTGGACGCCGGTGCCGACCCGTCCGGCCAGCACCTCCCCGCCCCTGCCCTCGCCGTAGAAGTCCGCGTAGTCGTCCTCCGCGGAGTAATTCGGGCTCGTCCCGGTTGCGTCGTAACCCTCGGAGATGTCGATCTTCCCGTCGCCAGGATCGAAGTCCAGGATGTAGAACGGGTCGCCGTCGTACGCGTAGTAGATGAGGTTGTGGCGCTTCGCGGCCAGGAACGTGTTGGCAGTGAAGTCACCGCCTCCGTTGTCCTCGCATTTGCCGGTGACCTTGAAGTCCTCGTTCGAGAACAGCGTCACCCGGTCGCTGACGTCCGCCTTCAACCTGTCGACCGCCTCCAGCTGTTTCGAGTCGGCGTAGCCCACGAAGATGCCCGAGAAGATGCAGTCGGCGCCCTTGACGTGGACCCCGGTTCCCACCCGCGCCTGAAGGACCCTCCCACCCGCGCCCTCGGCCCAGAGGTCCTGGGTGAAGGATTCGGCGAGATATTCGGCGGTCGCTCCACTTGCGTCGTCGCTCGGCTTTATGAAGTCGATCTTGCCGTCGCCCGGGCCGAAGGCGGTGTCGAACTGGTCGAGCTCGGTCAGGTAGTACACGAGGTGGTCGCGCTTCGCCGCCAGGAACGTGTTGGCGGTGACATCCCCGCCGCCGTTGTCCTCGCATTCGCCGGTTACCTTGAAGTCGTCGTTCGAGAACAGCGTCACCCCCTGGCCGGCATCCGCCTTGATCCTCTTGGCCGCCTCCACCGGCCCCCCGCTGTGAGAGCCGACGAATGTCCCCGAGAACGTGCAGTCGGCGCCGTCGAGGTGGACGCCGGTTACGAGGCGTCCGTTCAGCGGCTTCCCAGCCCGGCCCTCGGCGTAGAAGTCGTAGTACTCCGCGGCTTCGAAGGCGGGCGCCGTGCCGGTTGCATCGCCGAACGTGATGTCGATCTTCCCGTCGCTGGGATCGAAGTCGGTGTCGTTGGGGCCGCCGTACGTGTCGTAAATGAGGTTCTCGCGCTTCGCGGCCAGGAACGTGTTGGCGGTGAAGTCACCGCCTCCGTTGTCCTCGCACTTGCCGGTGACCTTGAAGTCCTCGTTCGAGAACAGCGTCAC
>JBKJZF010000215.1:0-3707 GCA_046715315.1 Solirubrobacterales bacterium
CCTTCGATTCGAGCATCTTCACCTGGCCCTCGACGCCGACCTCTTCCAGCAGGGTGTGGCGCGAGTAGCGCATCCGCTGGTCCTTGCTGAGGACATGCCTGGCGACGACCGGCAGCTCGGCGTCGAGCCAGCCGGTGATCCCGTCCTCGATCACGGCGACGTTGTCGTAGCCGAGCGATTGCAGGGCGTCGGCGGCGCGCGAGGAGCGGTTGTCGGTGCGGCAGTACAGCAACACGCGCCGGGAACGCTCCGGCACCAGCTCGTCGATGCGCTCGAGCAGCTCGCCCTGGGGAACGTGCTCGGCCTCGGCGAGGTGGGCCTCTTCCCACTCGTGGGGCTCGCGGACGTCGATCAGCGCGGCGTCGCCCTGAGCGATCTCCTCGCGCGCAACATCGCGCGAGATCAGCTCGATCCTGTCCTTGACCTGCTCGATCGGTTCGGCCGTCGTCGCCACGCTTCCTCCGAAATCTCCGAAATCCCTATCCGGATTAGGGGGTTACTTCAGAAAGTGTAGCGCAGGCAGGCTCGGGCTCAGGCCCTGGACCCCCGTCTAGGGAAAGCCGGGTTTGACGACCATGTCGAGGATGATGAAGGTCAGGATCACGAGCTCGATCCGCGAGATCAGGAAGACCCGGGCGATCCGGCGTTGCGCCTCGGGATCGTCGGCACCGCGCGCGTCGATCAGCTTGCCTATCCGCCCCGTCTCCGGCCCCAGGAACCCGGCCCCGGTGATCGCCGAGGCGAGGAAGGCGATCAGCCCCAGGGTCACCCAGGCCTGCGAGAGCTCGTAGTTGGGGTCCTCGATCACCAAGAGCACGCCGAACAGCACGACCAGCAGCGAGGACGGGCTCAGGAGGCGCAGGCCGATCCACTCGACGTCGCCGAGGAAAGTCGCGATCCGCTCGGGCCCGGCGGTGCGCGCCCGCAGCGCGAACAGCTGCAGCGAGACGTCGGTGCCGACCCAGAAGGCGACGAAGACGAGGTGGCCGAAGAGGACGAACTCGCCGTAGGTCACTAGCCCAGGCTGGGGCGCATCTGGCGCAGCCGGCGGACCCGCTCCTCGATCGGAGGGTGGGTCGAGAACAGGCCGGCGATGCCGCCGCTCTTAAACGGCTTCACGATGTACAGCGGCTCCGTCGCCTGGTTGACCTGCATCGGGATCGCCTTCGCGCCCTCCTCTAGGCGCAGCAGCGCCGAGGCCAGCGACTCCGGGCTGCCGCAGATCTGGGCGCCGGTCGCGTCCGCCGAGTACTCGCGCTGGCGCGAGATCCCGAGCTGGATCAGCGACGCCGCAATCGGCGCCAGCAGCACCATCGCCAGCGAAGCCACGATGCTCAGCGGCGACTCGTCGTCGCCCCCGAACCACAACAGCATGTAGGCGAGGTAGGTGATCGCGCCGCCGATCGTCGCCGCGACCGACTGGGTGAGGATGTCACGGCTGCGGATGTGCGCGAGCTCGTGCGCGATGACGCCGCGCAACTCGTCCTCGGAGAGCAGCTTGGTGATTCCCTGGGTCACCGCGACCGCCGAGTTCTTCGGGCTGCGGCCCGTGGCGAAGGCGTTGGGCTGCTCGGAGGGGATCATGTAGAGGCTCGGCATCGGCAGATCCGCGCGCGTGGTCAGCTCGCGAACCATCTGGTAGAGCTCGGGGGCGTCCTGCTCGGAGATCGGCTTGGCGCCGCTCATCTTCAGCGCGATCTTGTCGCTGAACCAGAAGGCGCCGAGGTTGAACACGGCGGCGATGCCAAGGAACAGCAGCGCCGTGCTGGAGCCGCCGATCGCGAATCCGATCGCGACCAGGATGCCGGTCAGGGTGGCGAGCAGGATCGTGGTGCGCAAGCCTGCGGCGAAGTTGGAACGACTGGTGCTTGTCATCGCGGGGTGACTCCTCTGTTTGGATGCTCCAATGCACTGCACATTCTGACGTAGGGCCGTCCCCGGCATATAGGGGCTAACCCCTATTGAGACTAGGGTCCTCCTGAGCGGCCCCCGGGCGGCTGCTCAGCTTTGCGCCTCGATCGGGCCGATACTTAGCCCTGAGATGCGAAGCCGCAGCCTCCTGACGCAGGTCCTGGTCGCGAACCTGCTGGTGATCGTAGCCGCGGTGGTCACCGCCACGATCGCCACCAGCCCCGACCTCAGCCTCGGCGAGAAGCCGCAGGCCGCGGTCATCCTCGGACTGGCGGTCGCGCTGACGATCCTCGTCAACGTGCTCATGCTGCAGCGCCGCTTCCGGCCCCTGGAGCGCCTCGTCGACGAGATGGAGCGCGCCGACCTCTCGCGGCCGGGGGCGAACCTGCGGCGCGAGGAGGACCCGCGCGGCCCGGAGGAGGTCCAGCGCCTGCACAACGCCTTCCGCCGGATGCTCGAGCGCCTCGAGGCCGAGCGCCGCCGGGTCTCCTCGATCGCGCTGCATGCCCAGGAAGAGGAGCGGGCGCGGGTCGCGCGCGACCTCCACGACGAGGTCAACCAGTCGCTGACCGGCCTGCTGTTGCGCCTCGAGGCCGTGCGCGTGCGGGCGCCGGTGGGGCTGGCGGCCGAGCTCGCCGAGACCAAGAGCCTGGCGAATCGCGCCATGACCGAGCTGCTGACCCTCGCCCGCGCACTGCGCCCGGCGGCGCTCGACGACCTCGGCCTGCGGGCCGCGCTCTCGGCGCTGGTCGAAGAGCTCGGCGAGCAGAGCGAGATCACCACCAGCTTCGAGGGCACCGGGGACCCCACCGGCGTGCCGATGGACGTCCAGCTGGTCACATATCGGGTCGCCCAGGAGGCGCTGAGCAACGCCGCCCAGCACTCGGAGGCGAGCCGGATCCGCGTGCGCCTGGACCAAGACGCCGAGGGAATCGAGCTCGGCGTCAGCGATGACGGCCGCGGGTTCAGCTTCGATCAAGCGGCCACGGGCCTCGGCCTCGGCGGCATGCGGGTGCGGGCGCTGCTGGTGGGCGGGGAGCTGCTGGTCGAGTCCCGGCCGGACGAGGGCACAAGGATTCGGCTGCGCGTGCCGATAAGGGAAGACGATGGCGACGATACTGGCGCCCGGCAACCGTGAGGCGGATGGGCGAGTGATGCGAATCTTGATTGCGGACGACCACGGGATCGTCCGCTCCGGCCTGCGAATGCTGCTCGAGAGCCAGAGCGACATGGAGGTGATCGCCGAGGCCGCCAACGGCGCCGACGCCCGCGACCTGGCGATCCGCGAGCGCCCAGACCTGGCGATCCTCGACGTGAAGATGCCGAAGCTGACCGGCCTGCAGGCGACCCGCGAGATCCGCGAGCAGGCTCCCGACGTCGCCGTGCTGATCCTCTCGATGTACGACGACGAGCGCTACCTGTTCGAGGCGCTGAAGGCCGGCGCCTCCGGCTACGTGCTCAAGGCGCAGGCCGACGTCGACCTGCTGCAAGCCGTCCGCGCGGTCCAGCGCGGAGAACCCTTCCTCACCCCCGAGGCCCAACGAGCCCTGATCAAGGACGTGCTCGGTGAGGGCTCCGGACGCTCGAGCGAGCTCACCCCCCGCGAGGAGGAGGTTGTCAAGCTGGTCGCCGAAGCGCACACCAACAAGGAGATCGCCGAGATCCTCCACCTCTCGGACAAGACCGTCGAGAACCACCGCTCGAACGCGATGAAGAAGCTCGGCATGCGGGACCGCGTCGAGCTGGTGCGATACGCAATCCGCCGCGGCCTGATCGAACCCTAGGCAGGTTAGGTG
>JBKJZF010000216.1:0-3216 GCA_046715315.1 Solirubrobacterales bacterium
GTCACGGCCTGGCCGGCGCCCGCCTCGTCGAGCGCCATCCCCACCCGACCGACGGGCGCCAGGTCGTCGTCGCGCTGACCGGCGTCGCCCGAGCCGTGGGGGGCCCGGGCCCGGGGCCCCCCGCCCCCCGGGCGGGCCCGCCGCCCCCCCGCCTGCCGGGGGGCGCGACCGTGGAAGAGGCCGGCGAGCCTGCGGCCCACCGACCTCTTCCGAGGGTCTGTTGTGGTTCCGCTCAGCCCTTGACCTCGGTCCAGCCCTGGACCCAGTCGTCGTAGGTCTTGCAGACGTCACCGCGATCGTCACCGCAGTCGGAGACGGGGGTCTTCCAGAACTCGATCTGGTCGAAGAACTCCTCGTCCGCGGCGTGGTAGATGTCGCAATGCTCCTTGTCGGCGGTCAGCGCGCACGACTTCTCGTTCGACGGCGCCTCCCCGTACCACTCAGCCACGGCGGCGTTCGCCTTCGGGCTGATGATGTGGTCCATCCACAGGTACATGCAATTGGGGTGCTCGGCTTCCGAGCTGATCATCCAGGTGTCGGACCAGCCGGTCGCGCCCTCCTCGGGCAGGACGACTTCCTCCGGCTCGCCATCGGCGTTGAGGAGGTTGGTGATCACCTGCCAGGTGGTGCCCACCGACGAGTCGCCGTTGGCAAACGCCTGGATCTCCTTGGTGTAGTCGGACCAGTATTCGCCGACGTTCTCGTTCTGCTCCTTGAGCAGGTCGAGCGCGGCCTGGAACTGCTCGTCGTCCAGCTCGTAGGGATCCTCGATCCCCAGATCGGGCTGGTGCTCGCGCAGGTACAGCGCCGCGTCGGCGATGTAGATCGGGTTGTCGTATGCGGTGACCTTGCCCGAGTAGTCGCTGGCGTTGTCGAAGACCACGTCCCATGACTTCGGGGCGGGATCGACCTCGTTCGGGTCGTACATCAACAGGTTCGAGCCGCGACCGTGCGGCACGCCATACATCTGGCCGTCGACGCTGTTGAAGTCCCGGTCCTTGAGCGCTTCGAAAACGTCCTCGTAGTTCGGGATCAGGTCCGTGTTCACCGGGTCGACGTCGCCACCCTCGATCAGGCGCGTGGTCGCGTCGCCCGAGGCGGATACGCCGTCGTACTGGCCGGTGCGCATCAGCTGGACCATCTCGTCGGAGGTGTTGCCGATCTTGACGTTCACCTCGCAGCCGGTCTCCTTCTCGAAGTCCGAGACCCAGTCCGCGGCCGGGTCAGTGGACCCGTCCTCGACGTAACCGGCCCAGGCGACGAGGTTGACCTCGCCCTCGCCCTCGCCGACCTCGGTCAGGGCGTCCTCGCTGGTGCTGTCGTCGGAGTCGTCGCTTCCACATCCGGCCCCAAAGGCCAACATGAAGACGACGAGCCCGGCCACGGTGAGCCATGCCCACCGTGCTGAGTGCTCCTTGTTCGGACTCACTCGGTCCTCCCTTCGTTTTCTCCCTCGTTAACCGCGACCGCATGCTCCGGCCGCCATCCAACGACTATCTCGCGTCCCTGCTGCTCGAGTGCCTCCGCCGAGGAGGTCTCGAGGTTCTGGACCACGACCTGAAGCTCGCCGCCGCCGTCGAGGGCGACCAGGTAGCGGGTGATCATCCCCGCGTAGGCGACGTCGCGGACCCGCCCGCGCTCGGTCTGCATGCCCTCCGACGAGCCCCCCGGTTCGAGCACCCGCACCTTCTCCGGGCGCACGGTGAACTCGCGCCCGTCGCGCTCGAGCAGGTTCGAGACGCCGACGAACCCGGTGACGAAGCGGTTGCCGGGCTGCTCGTAGATCTCCGCCGGGGTGCCGACCTGCTCGATCCGGCCCTGGTTGAAGACAGCGACCCGGTCGGACATCGTCAGCGCCTCCTCCTGGTCGTGGGTGACGTAGATGAAGGTGATCCCGACCTCTCCCTGGATGCCCTTGAGCTCAACCTGCATCTGCTCGCGCAGCTTCAGGTCGAGCGCGCCCAGCGGCTCATCGAGCAGCAACACCTTGGGGCGGTTGACGATCGCCCGGGCCAGAGCGACTCGCTGGCGCTGGCCACCGGACAGCTCGGACGGCTTGCGGTCGCCGTAGCCGGTCAGCCGCACCATCTCCAGCGCCTCGCGGGCGCGCTGCTCGCGCTCGCCGCGCTCCACACCGGCGACGCGCAGCCCGTACTCGACGTTGGCGCTGACGGTCATGTGCGCGAACAGGGCGTAGTCCTGGAAGACCGTGTTCACCTGGCGGTCGTAGGGGGGGACGCCGGTGACATCCGCGCCCGCCAGTTCGACGGTGCCGGCGTCGGGCTCCTCGAAGCCGGCGATCATCCGCAGCGTCGTCGTCTTGCCCGACCCCGATGGCCCCAGCATCGTGAAGAACTCCCCGGCGCCGACCTCGAGGTCGACCGAGTCGACCGCGACCACCTCGCCGTAGGCCTTGCGCAGGCCGGTCAGCCGGACATCAGGCGGGGTCGCGCCACCGGTCTCGCCGGCCGCTGCCCCCTCCCCGGGAGCGACGGATGCGCTCAGCTGCTCCACTCTCACGGGCGCCCACAGGCGCGTGGGCACGTTACTTCACGACAGCAGCGCGCGCGCGACGGCCGTGACGATCGCGGCGATCGCCACCGCCGGAAGCAATGAGCCTCCCCTGGCGAGCACGATCCCGGCGGCGCCGACGCCGAGTACTCGCTCATCGACCTCGAGCTCGCCGCCGGCGGGCCCGCTGAACGTCTCGACGACGACCAACGCCGCCAGCAGCGCCGGCGCCAGCAGGCCGATCACCTCCTGCACGGGCGCCGGGAGCTCACGGCCGCCGAGCAGGACGGGCCCTGCGGCGCGGATCGCGGCCGTGGCCACGGCGAGCACGCCGATCGTCACCCAGACCGCGGTCACCGCGCCGCCGCCAGCCCGATCAGGGCCGCAACGGAGGCGGCGATGATCGGCAGGCCCGCAGGGGTGAAGGGGATCAGCGCCAGGGCGATCACGGCCCCGAGGCCGGCGGCCAGCGCGGGCCGGCCGGGGCGCAGCTCGCCCTCGACCAGCAGCGCCAGGAAGAAGGCGGGGAATAGCGCGTCCAGGCCGAGGGCCTCGGGATCGCCGATCAGGTCGCCGGCGAAGACGCCGATCGCGGTCCCGGCAACCCAGCACGGATACGAGGGGAGGGTCGCGCCGATCATGAACACCGGGTCGAAGCTGCCGCGGCCGCGGCTCGCGGCCGCCCAGGAGAAGTCGATCATCGCC
>JBKJZF010000217.1:0-12154 GCA_046715315.1 Solirubrobacterales bacterium
CTCGAGATCGGCCTCGGCGAGGCCGTCGACGTGGGCGAAGTAGGTCGTCTCGCCGGCGACGACGCGGACGCCGGCGCCACGCTCGCCGCCTCGCTGGGCACGCTCGATCCGTGACTCGTCGATGGCCAGGGAGAACCCGGAGCGCTGCTCGCAGAAGACCTCGGCGAAGTCGCCGCCGTGGGAGAGCGCCCGCTCGATCACCCGCTCGGCGAGCTGCGGCTCGATCAGGGTTTCAGGCTGCGGCGGCGGCACCGGTTCAGTCGCGCGCAGCGCCGATCAGCTTCGACGCGGCCAGGAAGAGCCTGCGGCCGGCCTCGGTCTCGGGCTCGTGCGCAGCACTGCGGCCGCCTGGATAGGTGACCCTGGCGAACGGCTTGCGGGTCATCCGCCGGCGCCGCAGGTAGGCGCCGGCCTCGTCGGCATAGCCGGAGACGCGGTCCAGCAGCAGGCGATGCGGCTTCGGAGGGCTCACGCCCGCTCCTCGGCCGAGGTCGCCGCCTGTGCGGGGTCGGGGGCGCGCCGATCGGGCACGCCGTCCCCGGTGGCGAGATCGCGGAGCACGGTGCGCATGTCGAAGAGCATCAGCGAGGAGAGCGTGAAGCGCTCGGCGACGGCGACCATCGCCAGGCCCCCCTCCCTGACCGCGAAGGCCTCACCGTCCTCGGTGGCGACGTGGACCTGGGCGACGGGGTCGCCGTCAGCGGCGTCCGCGGCCTCGAGGAAGTCCGAGCCCGCGAGCTCCCAGCCCGAGCCGCCGCCGCTGGAGGCGAGCGCCTTGCCGGCAGCGCCGAGCACGGCGCACCCGCGCAAATCCGGCGACATCTGCCCCATCCTGGCGACCGCGAGCTCGGCGTCGATCGCGCGCACCCGAGGCTCCTCGGGGGGGCTGGAATCCTTCGTCCGACTCATTCGTCAAACATATAGGCCCGTGTCCGCCGCCCGAATCTCATGGCTCGTCGTCATCGCCGCCTGCGCGATCGTGGTCGTGCTGCTGATGCTCAACGGCTACACGGGCTATGCGATCACCGTCGGCGCGGTCGGCGCGGCGGCGGGTGTGAACCTGCTCTAGCGGCGCTCAGCCGGAGCGGCCCGGATCGCCGGCGAGCGTGCCGGGGTCGCGCACCGAGCGCTCGGGCTCGAGGTGGATCAGCACCTCCGAGCGCGGGATCTCGGCCTCGATGGAGTCGCGGAGGCGATGCGCCAGCGAGTGCGCGCGCTCGAGCGTGGTTCCGGAGCGAAACTGCAGGTGCATGTCGACGTAGGTGCGGGCCCCGCCCCGGCGAGCGCGAAGCTTGTGATACCCGGCGATCTCGGGAGCGTCGGTGCGCTGGGTGGCGATCACCCGCTCGATCCGGTCGAGGTCGGCCGCCGGCGGAGCCTCATCGACGAGCACGCGGCTGGAACGGGTGAGGATGCGAAGGCCGGAGAAGACGATCGCCACGGCGACGCAGAGGGCGGCGATCGCGTCGAAGGCGACCTCGCCGGTGATCTCGACCAGGAACAGGCCGACCAGGACCCCGACCGAGGTCAGCGCGTCGGTGGCGAGATGGGCGGCGTCTCCCGCGAGCGCGGGGGAGTGCAGCTCGCGCGATCGGCGCCGCAGGAACGCGGACACGCAGAAGTTGGCGACCGCGGAGAAGCCGATCACGGCGATCCCGACCCCGAGGTCCTGGATCTCGGAGCCCGTCGCCAGGCGGCGGGTCGCCTCGTAGACGATCACGCCGGCGCCGACCAGGATCAGCATCCCCTCGATCGCCGCCGCCAGGTTCTCGACCTTCTCGTGGCCGTAGAGGTGCTCGGCGTCCGCGGGCTCGTCCGCCTTGCGCACCGAGACCAGCGCCACCACCGAGGCCATCAGGTCGATCGCGGAGTGCAGCGCCTCAGTGATGATCGCGATCGAGCCGGTGATCGCGCCGGCCGCCAGCTTGAGCGCGATCAGGACCGAGTTGGAGGCGACCGAGAGCATCGCCGCGCCGGTCTTGGTGCGGATCACGGCAGCGCGCCCGGAGTCGGCCGCGCAGCGGCGGGAAGGCCCAGATGCGAGGCGAGCAGGCGCGCCGCCCGCCCGCGATGGCTGATCGCGTGCTTGACCTCGGGATCCAGCTCGGCCATCGTCCGCTCGTCGCCTGGGCCGGTGTCGCGGGGGACGAACGCCGGGTCGTAGCCGAATCCGCCCGAGCCCCTCGGCTCGAGCGCGAGCTCGCCCTCACAGCGGCCCTCGAAGACCATCTCGTCACCGCCCTCGTCGACGTAGGCGATCACGCAGACGTAGTCGACCCGCCGGTCCACCGCCCCGTCCAGCTCGCGCAGCAGCAGCGCCAGGTTCTCGGTGTCGGTCGCCTCGGGGCCGGCGTAGCGCGCCGAGCGCACCCCGGGGCGCCCGCCCAGGACGCCGGCGGCGATCCCGGAGTCGTCGGCGATCGCCGGGCCGGCGGCGATCGCCTGCGCCGCCCGGGCCTTGATCAGCGCGTTCTCGGCGAAGGTCTCACGGTCCTCGGGCGGCAACTCGACCCCCGCGGCGAGGGGCTCGAGCTCCACTCCGCAGAGGATCTCCCGCAGCTCGCGCAGCTTGTGCTCGTTGCGGGTCGCCACCACGAGCCGCGACGGCGCCATCAGCTGGTGTGGTCGACCGCGGCGGCCTGGGCGTCGCGAAGCCGGCCGATCGCGGGCTCGGCGAGCGCCAGCAGATCGTCGAGCGAGGCCCGCGACACCGGCGTTCGCTCGGCCGTCGCCTGGACCTCGACCAGGCCGCCGTCGCCGGACATGACGACATTCGCGTCGACCTCGGCGCTGGAGTCCTCGGAGTAGTCGAGATCGCAGAGCGCCTGACCGCCGACGATGCCGCAGCTCACGGCCGCGACCGTGCCGGTGAGCGGATCTCGTTTCAGCTCGCCCTCGTCGATCAGGCGGTTGATGGCAAGGCGCAAGGCGACGAAGCCCCCGGTGATCGCGGCGCAGCGGGTACCCCCATCGGCCTGCAGCACGTCGCAGTCGACGTAGACCGAGCGCTCGCCGAGCGCCTCCAGGTCGACCACGGCGCGGAGCGAGCGCCCGATCAGCCGCTGGATCTCGACCCCGCGCCCGTCCTGCTTGCCGCGCTTGGAGTCACGTTCCTTGCGCTCCCCGGTGGACGCCGGCAGCATCGCGTACTCGGCCGTGACCCAACCGCGACCACGTCCCTCAAGCCATCGCGGCACCGCGGCGCTGGCCGAGGCGGTGCAGATGACACGCGTCTCCCCCTGGGAGTAGAGCGCCGAGCCCGTCGCCGTGCGGACGAACCCCGGCTCGATCTCGATCGGACGGAGGTCGGCGGACGCGCGGTCGTAGCTGCGGGACACGGGCGCTGAGTCTGGCAAACGGAGGGGCGAGCGGCGGCGCTGGACGCGCGCCGGCGGCTCCGCCCGCCTGCTCCCGTGACCGACAGGGCCGGGATCGCGGCGGGCGGCGCCCCCGGCGCCTACTTGAAGGTGATCGCGTTCACCGCCGCGCGGATCTTGGAGACGATCAGCTCGGCGAGCTCGGTGCCCTCGTTGCCGTTGAAGCCCTTCATCGCGGCGACCATCCCGACCATCAGCAGCGAGACCAGCAGGATCAGGCCCACGTACTCGACGGTCCCCTGCCCGCGCTCACAAGCGATCGCGCGGAGGCGAGTCGCCGCCGCCCTCATCCAGTTCTTCACTCGAGTGCCTCCTGGTTCGACATCGGAGGCGATGCTGGACTGCTCCGGGTGACGCATCCAGACGCGCTGGTGGCGAATCGCGGGCGCGCTCGTGCCGGAAGCTCGTCCGGCGCGGATACGCTGGCGCCGGTGAGGGTCCTCGTCGTCACCAACATCACCCCCGACCGCAAGGTCCCCGGCCGCGGCAACTTCGTCCGCGACCAGGTCGCGGCGCTGCGCGAAGCCGGGGTCGAGGTCGAGCTCTACTCGTTCCCGGTCGGAACGCGCTCCTACGTGCCCGCCACGCGGCGGATCCGCCGCCTGCTGCGGCGCGAGCGCTTCGACCTGGTCCACGCCCACTACGGGCTTGCGGGCTGGTGCGCGGCCCTCGCCGGCGCGCGCCCGCTGGCCGTCACCTTCCACGGCACCGACGTCCGCCACCCGGTGGTCGGCCGCCTCTCGCGCCGGCTCAGCCGCCGGCTCGACCTGGTGGCGGGGGCCTCGCGAGCCCTGTTCGAGCCCGAGAACGGGCGCCCCGGCCTGCCGATCCGGCGCCAGGCCTCGGCGGTGGCGGTACTGCCCTGTGGCGCCGACGTCGAGCGCTTCCGCCCCGAGCCGCGGGCCGACGCCCGCGAGCGGCTCGGCCTCAAGCCCGACGGCCGCTACCTGCTCTTCCCCGCGTCCGCCGCGCGCCCGGAGAAGCGCCACGACCTGGCCGAGGAGGTGGCGGGGCTGTGCGACGCGGAGCTGCTCACGGTCGGCAACGTCCCGGCAGAGCGCATGCCCGATTGGGTCAACGCTGCGGCCGCGGTGCTGGTGACCTCCGACAACGAGGGCTTCGGCCTGGCCTCTGTCGAGGCCCTCGCCTGCGAGGTGCCCGTGCTCTCCACGCCGGTCGGGATCGCCCCGACACTGCTCGGCGGCCTGGACGGCTGCCTGGTCGCCGCGTTCGACGCCCAGCGGTGGTCGCGGCTCGCCCGCCGGCACCTCGATGCGCCGGACCCCAGGGTCCGCGGGCGCGCCCGGGCCGAGTGGTTCTCGTCGCGGCTGATGGCCGACCGGGTGCTGTGCGCCTACCGCGAGCTGCTCGGCAGCGCCGGCGACTAGCCGGCAGCGAGCCCGGGCCAGTGCCCGCCGAGCCGGGCAGCCGCCGCGGCCGCGGGCGGCGGCGAGGCCCGTCGCGGGGGTCGCTCGCCGACGATCGCCTCGAGCGTGGCGACGACGGACGCCGCCAGCGCGGCCGGGTCATAGCCGCCCTCCAAGCAGACCAGGAGCGGCGCCTCGACCTCGCGCCCGAGGTCGCGCATGCTCGCCGCCATCTCGGCGAAGTCCTCGGTCTCAACCAGGCAGGAGGCGAGCGGATCCAGGCGGTGGGCGTCATAACCGGCCGAGACCACCAGCAGATCGGGCTCGAACTCGCGCGCCACCGGGGCGACCACGTGCTGGACCAGCGCCAGGAACTCCTCGCCACCCGACCCCGGCGCGACCGGGAGGTTGACTGTGTAGCCCACGCCCTCCCCGACGCCGACGTAGTCGGGCGCACCCGTGCCCGGATAGAGGGGTGACTGGTGGATGCTCGCGTAGAGGACGCTGCTGGAGCCGGCGAAGATCGCCTCGGTGCCGTTGCCGTGGTGCACGTCCCAGTCGAGCACCAGCACCCGCTCGGCGCCGCAGGCCTCGAGCGCGTGGGCGGAGGCGACGGCGACGTTGTTGAACAGGCAGAAGCCCATCGCGCGATCGGCCTCGGCGTGATGGCCAGGGGGGCGCGTGCCGCAGAAGGCGACGGTGTCCGAGCCTGCCAGGAGGCGCTCGGCGGCCGACGCGGCGGCGCCGGCGCCGTGCAGGGCCGCCTCCCAGGAGTCGGCGCTGACAGCCGTGTCGAGGTCGATCATGCCCCCGCCGGCGGCGCTGAGGGCCTCGATCCTGTCGATCAGCTCAATCGAATGGACGCGCTCGAGCTGGGCGCGATCGGCGGCGGCAGCCTCGACCCGGTCCAGGCCGAGCCAGTCGCGAGCCTCGAGCGCCGCCTCGACCGCCCGCAGGCGGCCCGCGTTCTCGGGGTGCGCCCCGGTGTCGTGCCGCAGCGACGACGGATGCGCGAGGTAAAGGGCCAAGGGGCTACCGTACCCGCCCGCTGGTGCAGCCGACCCGAGCAACCGAGTGCGATGTCGTGGTGGTCGGCGGAGGCGCCGCCGGCCTGTACGTCGCGATCCGCGCGGCCGAGGCCGGCGCCCGTGCGACCCTCGTCTCGCGCAAGCCGCTGGCCGAGAGCGCCAGCTACCGGGCCCAGGGCGGGCTCGCCGCCGCGCGGGCGGCCGACGACTCGCCGGCGCGCCACGCGGACGACACCCTCAACGCGGGCCGGGGCCTCTGCCGCCCGGCCGCCGTCGAGATCCTCACCCGCGAGGCTGCGGCCGCCGTCGACGAGCTGCGCCGCCGAGGCGTCGAGTTCGACGTCGATCCGGGCGGCGACCTGCAGCTCGGCCTCGAGGGAGGTCACACGGCGCGACGGATCGTCCACGCCGGCGGCAGCGCCACCGGCCGCGCGCTGACCGCCCGCCTGTCCGCGATCGCGGAGACCACCGCCGGGCTCGAGGTGCTGGAGAACACCTCCGTCGTGGCCCTTTGGAGCGACGGCGAGCGCTGCGCCGGGGTGCTCACGGACGCCGGGCCGATCGCGGCGCGGTCCACGGTCCTCGCGACCGGGGGCGGGGCCGCGCTGTGGAAGCGGACCACGAACCCGCGTGGGGCGATCGGCGCCGGCGCGGTGCTCGCCCACGCCGCGGGGGCGGACCTGGCCGACCTCGAGCTCTGCCAGTTCCACCCGACCGCCCTCGCCCTCGCCGGGCGCGACGGCGATGGGACGCTGATCACCGAGGCCGTGCGCGGCGAGGGCGCGCCGCTGCTCGGCTCTGACGGCGAGCGCTTCACCGACGAGCTGGCGCCGCGCGACCAGGTGACCGCCGCCGTGCTCGACCGGATGCGCGCCGACGGCGCCGATCATGTCTGGCTCGACATGCGAGCGCTGTCGGAGGAGCGGTTCCCGAACGTTTTCGCCGCCTGTCGCGCGGCGGGCCTCGATCCAGCGGCCGAGCCGGTGCCGGTGTCGCCGGCGGCCCACTACCTGATCGGCGGCGTCGCCACCGACCTCGACGGGCGCACCAGCCTCGCCGGGTTGTTCGCGGTGGGCGAGTGCGCCTGCACGGGCCTGCACGGGGCCAACCGGCTCGCCTCGAACTCGCTCAGCGAGTGCTTCGTCTTCGGCGCCCGGACCGCCGCGGCCGCCCTCGCCGAGCCCGACCGAGGCCCCGCTCCCGCCGAGCCCGAGCGGCGCTTTCAGCCGCCGACGGAGAGCTCCCGCGCCGCCGTCTGGCGACACGCCGGGCCGGTGCGCGACGCCCGCTCCCTGAAGGGCCTGCTCGACGATCCCTATCCCCTCGCCGGGCTGATCGCCCGCACCGCACTCGAACGTCACGAGTCACGCGGGGCCCATCGCCGCTCCGACTTCCCGATGCCGGACCCCGCGCTCGACGGAGTCCACCTGGTCGCCGAGCCCGACGGCAGGCTGCGCAGCGAACGCTGGCGCTGAGCGCCGCAACGCCTTCAGGTCGCTGAGCGCCGCAACGCCTTCAGGTTTTCGTGCCCGCGGGCCGCGATAGCTTCCGGGCGTGCTGCTCGGGGTCGATGTGGGCGGAACCTTCACCGACGCCGTCGTCTTCGACGGCGAGTCGCTGCACACCGCGAAGGCCCCGACGACCCCCGATGACCAGTCCCAGGGTGTGCTCGCCGCGGTCGACGCGGCACTGCGGCGGGCGGGCGCCGAGCCCGGAGCCGTCGACGGCTTCGCCCACGGGATGACTGTCGGGACGAACGCGCTGCTCGAGGAGCGCGGCGCCCGGACGGCGCTGATCGCGACCGAGGGGTTCACCGACCTGCAGGAGATCGCTCGCCAGGATCGCCCCCACCTGTACCGCCCCTGCGCCGCGAAGCCGACCCCGCTCGCCCCCGAGGAGCTGCGCCTCGGCGCCCGCGAGCGGATCTCGGCCGGCGGCGTGGTCGAAGAGCTCAGCGACGACGAGGTCGAGCGCCTGGTCACCGCCGTCGGGCGATCGGACGCCGAGGCGGTCGCGATCTGCCTGCTGTTCTCGTATCTGGAACCCGCGCACGAGCGCGCGATCGCAGAGCGGCTGCGCGCGGAGCTGCCGGGGCTCCACGTCTCGGTCTCGCACGAGGTTCTCGCTCAGTTCCGCGAGTACGAGCGCTGCTCGACGACGGTGATCGACGCCTACCTCTCCCCCCTGCTGGGCCGCTATCTCGGGCGTCTGGTCGCGGCGGCCACCGAACGCGGCCTGCCGGAGCCGCTGGTGATGAAGTCCTCGGGCGGGGTCGCGCCGGCGGGCGAGGCGGCTTCGGCCGGAGCCCAGACGGTGCTCTCCGGGCCGGCCGGCGGAGCCGTCGGCGCGGGCCTGATCGCGGGGCTCTCGGGGGACGGCAACGTCCTCGGCTTCGACATGGGCGGAACCTCCTGCGACGTCTGCGTGGTCGAGGGAGGCGCGGTCCGGCGCACCGACTCGCGCCGGATCGGCGGCCGCGTGATCCAGCTGCCGATGGTCGACGTCCACACCGTCGGGGCGGGGGGCGGGTCGGTCGCCTGGGCCGACGACGGAGGAGCGCTGCGGGTGGGCCCGCGCTCGGCGGGCGCGGTGCCCGGCCCGGCCTGTTACGGGCGCGGCGGGACGAAGCCGACGGTGACCGACGCCAACCTCCTTCTGGGGTATCTGGACGCCGACTCGGCGCTGGCCGGGGACGTCACCCTCGATCCCGACGCGGCCCGGCGCGCGATCGGCGACCTCGGAGCGGAGCTGGGCCTGGACGAGCTGGCGACCGCCGAGGGCATCGTCCGCGTCGCCGACCAGGAGATGGTGCGGGCGCTGCGGGTCGTGACCGTCGAGCGCGGCATCGATCCGCGCGGCTTCGCGCTGATGCCATTCGGGGGCGCCGGGCCGATGCACGCCGCCGCGATCGCGCGAGAGCTCGGCGTCGAGCGCCTGTTATGCCCGCGCGCCAGCGGGGTGCTGTCGGCGCTCGGGCTGCTGGCCTCGGAACGCCGCCGCGACACAGCCCGCACGGTGATGCTCAAGGGCGACGATCTCACCCGCGAGCGGATCGCGGCCGAGGTATCGGCGCTCCGGGACGCGATCTCGGACGGCCTCGACGACGCCGAGACGCGGGCCGGCTACGAGCTTCGCTACCGCGGCCAGGCGTTCGAGCTCGCGATCGACGGCTCCGACCGGCCCGATCCCGCCGAGCTCGCCGAGCGCTTCGCGGCCGAGCACGAGCGCCGCTACGGATACCGCGACGACGAGGCCGAGGTCGAGCTGGTCACGGTGCGGCTCGCGCTCGCGGTCCCTGGGCCCTCCCTGAGCCCGGTGGCGGCCGATCCCGGGGCGCTGGCGCAGGGCAGTCGGCGGGCCCGCTTCGACGGCGAGTGGTGCCTGGCGGCGGTCCTGCGGGGCGAGCCCGAGACCGGGCGCGAGGCCGAGGGCCCCTGCGTGTTCGAGCTGCCCGAGGCCACCCTGGTGCTGCCGCCCGGCTGGAGTGCGCGTGTGGATTCGCACGGCACGATCGACGCCCGGAGGTGTGACATGAGGTGCTTCAGCACCGAAACTGGCATCTCAGGCGGCGAAGCCGCCGCAGGTGATTGATGGGCGACCGGCTCGACCCCGTCACCCTGCAGGTGCTGGTGGGCGCGATGCGCGCGGCCTGCGAGGAGATGGGCGCGGTCTTGGTGCGCTCGGCGCACTCGGCCAACATCAAGGAGCGCCGCGATTGCTCGACCGCGCTCTTCGACCCCGCCGGCGAGCTGGTGATGCAGGCCGAGCACATCCCGGTGCACCTGGGCTCGATGCCCGATGCGGTCGCCGCGGTGCTCGACTCCGAGCAACGCCCGGGGGACCTCTGGGTGCTCAACGATCCCTACCGCGGCGGCACCCACCTGCCGGACATCACCCTGATCTCCCCCGCCTTCGCACCGGCCTCCGCCGGCGTCGGCGAGCTGCTCGGCTTCGCCGCGAGCCGTGCCCATCACGCCGACGTCGGCGGCCCGACGCCGGGCGGGATGCCGGCCGGATCCACCCGCCTCGACCAGGAGGGGATCGTGATCCCGCCGACGCGGATGGCCGAGGCCGAGCTGGGGGAGCTCGCCGCCTCGATGCGAAACCCGGCCGAGCGCCTCGCCGACCTGCGCGCCCAGCGGGCGGCGAACCTGGCCGGGGTGCGAAGGCTCGATCAGCTTGTGGAGCACCACGGCGAGCCGCTGATCCGCCACGCCATGGCCGAGGTCCTCGACTACGCCGAGCGCCGCACCCGCGCCCGGATCGCCGAGCTGCCCGACGGCATCTACGCGGCCCAGGACGTGCTCGAGGGCGGTCCCGCGGGCGAGCGCGACATCACCCTGCGGGTGAGCGCGACGATCGCCGGCGAGAGCCTGCGGCTGGACTTCGAGGGCACCGACCCCCAGGTCGAGGGCAACCTCAACTGTCCCCTGTCGGTGACGAAGTCGGCCGCGTTCTTCGCGGTCCGGGTGTTGACCGACCCCGACGCCCCGCCCTCGGCCGGGGCGCAGCGACCGGTGGAGGTGCTGGCGCCTGCTGGGAGCCTGCTCAACGCGCAGGCGCCCGCGGCGGTGGCGGCCGGCAACGTCGAGACGTCGAGCCGGGTCGCCGACCTGGTGCTCGACGCGCTCGGCCAGGCGACGCCGGCCCCGGCGCAGGGTCAGGGAACGATGAACAACCTCACCCTCGCCGGCGAGCGCTTCACCTACTACGAGACCACGGGGGGAGGCCAGGGCGCCTGTCCCTCGGCCCCCGGGCCGAGCGCCGTGCACGTGGCGATGTCGAACACGCTGAACACCCCCGTCGAGGCGCTCGAGGCCGAGTATCCGCTGCGGGTGCAAGAGCTCAGCCTGCGCAGGGGGTCGGGCGGCGACGGCCGTCACCGCGGCGGTGACGGGATCGTGCGCGAGGTCGAGGCGCTGGAGCCGATGCGCTTCACGCTGATCACCGAGCGCCGCCGGCACGCGCCCCGCGGGCGCGAGGGCGGGTCGGACGGATCGCCCGGGCGCAACCTGCTCAACGGGTCCGAGCTCCCGGCGAAGGCCGAGGGGGAGCTTCGGCCCTCGGACCGGCTGCGAATCGAGACCCCGGGCGGTGGTGGCTACGGGGCTGCGCGCTAGCGGGAGCTGCGCCAGTCGCGGAACGCCCGCAGCAGGCGCTCGGAAGCCTCCGCCGACAGCGACTCGGGCGGGATCTGCCCGATCGCATGGATCGTCTGCCGCATCTGCTCGACGTAGGTCGAGCAGCCGTCGCACTCGACGAGGTGGGCGTCGAAGCGGCGGGCATCCTCGGTCGGCAGCACGCCCTCGAGATAGTCGGTGATCAGCTCGATCAGCTCCCGGCAGCGCAGCTCATCGACGGCGCCGACGCTCATGGCGCGCCTCCCTCGGCTTCGAAATGGCTTTCCAACGCTGCTCTCACCTTCGACCTCGCACGATGCAGAAGCACCCGTTGGTTGGTCTCGCTCAGGTCGAGGGCGTTTCGGACCTCCTCCGCCGACCAGCCGCTGATGTCGCGCAGCGCGATCACGTCGCGCTGGCGCAGCGGCAGCGCCGCGATCGCCTCGAGCAGCACGCGCCGGGCCGCTTCGCTGCGCAGATGCTCCTCGGGCTCGGACCATTCCACCGGCGGGCGGGCCCATGCCCCGGGCTCTGAGCCGCGGCGGCCCTGGAAGCGGCTGGGCGGGACGGCGGGCTCGTCGCGGCCCTCCTCGCGGCGGCGGCGAAGCGCGGCGAAGGGCAGCACCCGCCGCTCGCGCTCGCCCCGGGTGCGCGCCTTGTTCAGCAAGATCGAGGTGATCCACGTCTTCAGCGCGGAGCGGCCCTGGAAGCGGTCGATGCCGTTGAGCACGGCCAGCCAGGTCTCCTGCACCACCTCTTCGGCGACCGCCCGGCTGGGCACGTGCATCAGCGCCAATCGCAGCAGCATCGGCCCCTGGGCCTCGACCAGGGAGGTGAAGGCGGACTCGTCGCCGTCACGCAGGGCGCGGAGAAGTGCTCGCTCGTCGAGGGCAGCCGGCGCGCTCACGGCGCCAATGCCTATCAGAGTGCCATCGGTCCCCCGAATCCGGGCTGTCGCAACAAAAGTTACGAATTTGGCGTTTTCGAGGATCTGTCCTAGACTGCTGAACTCAGTCGGATCCAACGCCGGAAGAGCCCATGTTTGGGCGGCGATCGATCCGTAAACTCCTCTCCTCGACGCAAACGCCTTTCCCAAGACTTCAGATGCCTATCGCCTTTAAAGAGTGGGCCGTGACGGTGCGCGCGCTGGCCGAGGGGGAGCAGCTCGTCACCATGCGCAAGGGCGGGATCCGCGAAGAGGACAAGCACTTCGAGCTCGAGCACGAGCAGTTCTTCCTCTACCCGACGTTCGACCACCAGCG
>JBKJZF010000218.1:0-6413 GCA_046715315.1 Solirubrobacterales bacterium
CGTGTTACGGTGGTGGGTGGGGTGGTGGCGCCCCCCCACCCCCCCGTCGACCACGGCCACCCGCACCCCGGCGGGCGCGAACGCGACCATGGCGGCGGCGGTGATCGCTTCGAACTGGGTCACGGCATCGCCCTCCTCCAGGGTGCGGTTGACGGCCGGGACCGACTGGGCGACGCGCTCGACGGCGTCGGCGAAGGCCGCCTCGTCGATCTCGGCGCCGCCCACCCACAGCCGCTCGCTCCAGCGCTCGGCGTGCGGCGAGAAGTAGGCGCCGGTGCTGACCCCGGCCGCCTCGAGCAGCTCGGCGGTCATCGTCGTCACCGAGGACTTGCCGTTGGTCGCGACGACGTGGATCGAGCCGAACCGCCGCTGGGGCATCCCCAGTAGCGAGAGCAGGCGCTGGATCCGATCGAGGCCGAAGCGCCAGCCGATCGGCTCGAGCGAGCCCAGATATGCCCCCGGGTCCAGGCTCAGCCCAGTTCCTCGAGCTCCGCCCGGTAGGCGTGGAGCTTGTGGCGCTCGGCCTCGACGACCTGCGGCGGCGCCTTGGCGACGAAGCCCTCGTTCGCCAGCCTGCGCTCGCCGCGCTCGACCTCGGAGCGCAGCTCGGCGCGACGCTCCTCGATCCGCCTGCCAACCTCCCCGCCATCGACCGCGTCGGAGCCGAGGATCTCCAGCCGTCCGATCGTCGCCAGCGCCTCACCCTCGGCCCGATCGAGCGAGAGGCGCGCCAGGCGCCCGACCAGCTCGTGCGGCGGCTCGCCGCTGGTGACGCGCGCCGGGAGTACGCTGCCGGCGGCGACGCCGACGAGGTCGCGCCACCGCCGCACGTCCCGCGTCAGCGCGATCAGCTCCTCGACCTCGGTCTCGGCGGCCTCGTCGACCAGTGCGTGGTCGGCCCCGGGAAACGGTGAGACCACCAGCGGTCGCCGGCCGGCGCCATCGGGCAGGTAGCCCCAGATCTCCTCGCTGACGAAGGGCATCAGCGGATGGGCGAGCGCCAGAACCCGTTCGATCACGTGCAGCAGGTTGGCGCAGGCTTCCTCCTCGGCCTCATATAGGCGCGGCTTGACGATCTCCAGATACCAATCGCACAGCTCGGACCAGAAGAAGGCGTAGAAGTCGAGCGCGGCGTGGGCGAAGTCGTAGCTGTCGAGCTTGCCGGCCACCGACTCGATCGTCCGCTGCAGCCGCGAGAGGATCCAGCGGTCCTCGATCCTCGCCGGCGTCGCGGCGGGCTCGACCTCGGCCGCGTTCAGCAAGACCAGACGGGAGGCGTTCCACATCTTGTTCGCGAGGTCCCGGCCCTGCTGCACCTTGGCGGCCGAATAGCGCACGTCCTGCGTCGAGGACATCGCCAGCAGGCCGAAGCGCAGCGCGTCGGCGCCGTGGACGTCGATCTCGTCGAGGGGGTCGATGCCGTTACCAATCGACTTCGACATCCTCCGGCCGTCGGGTGCCTGGATCACCGAGTGCACGTAGACGTCGGAGAAGGGGACGTCGCCCGTGAACTCGAGGCCCATCATGATCATCCGGGCGACCCACAAGAAGAGGATGTCGCGGGCGGTGGTGAGGAAGTCGGTGGGATAGAAGGCCCGCAGCAGCGGGTCGTCGGCGTCGGGCCAGCCGAGGGTCGCGAAGGGCCAAAGCGCCGAGGAGAACCAGGTGTCGAGAACATCCTCCTCCTGGCGAAGTAAGTCCGGCGCGAAGCCCTGCTCGCGCGCCGCCTCGATCGCCAGCTCCTCAGAGCCGGCGACGATCACCTCACCGTCCGGCCCGTACCAGACCGGGATCCTGTGCCCCCACCAAAGCTGGCGGGAAACGCACCACGGACGGATCTTGTGCATCCAGTCGAGGTAGACCCGCTTCCACTGATCGGGAGCGATCCGGACCCTGTCGGCCTCGACGACCTCGATCGCCGGGCCGGCTAGCTCGTCCATGCGGCAGAACCACTGCAGCGAGATCAGGGGCTCGATCCGCTCCCCGGAACGCTGGGAGTAGGGGACCGAGTGCGCGTACTCCTCCTCCGCCCGCAGCAGGCCCTGCTCGCGCAGCGCTCCCACCACCGCCTCCTGGGCATCGGCGATCGACATCCCGGCGAAAGCCTCGCCGGCCTTGGCGTTCATCAGGCCGTCCTCGCCGATCACCGAGATCTCCTCCAGCCCGTGGGCGCGACCGATCTCGAAGTCGTTGATGTCGTGGCCCGGGGTGATCTTCAGCGCGCCCGTTCCGAACTCCGTGTCGACGTGGTCGTCGGCGATGATCGGCAGCCGGCGGCCGACCAGCGGCAGGATCGCGTCGCGCCCGACGAGCGAGCCGTAGCGCTCGTCCTTGGGGTTGACCGCGATCGCGGTGTCCGCCAGCATCGTCTCCGGGCGTACCGTGGCGACCGTGACCACCTCATCCGAGCCCTCCAGCGGGTAGTCGATCGAGAACAGGGTGTCGGTCACCTGCCGGTTGAAGACCTCGAGGTCGGAGATCACCGAGCGAGACCCCACGTCCCAGTTGACCATGTAGTTGTCGCGGTAGATGAAGCCCTTCTCATAGAGGGCGACGAACACCTTGTGGACCGCGCGCACGTAGCCCTCGTCGAGGGTGAACCGCTCGCGCTCGTAATCGCAGGAGGCGCCGAGGCGCTTGTACTGGGAGACGATCGTCGCGCCGTACTTGCGCTTCCACTCCCAGGCGCGCTCGAGGAAGGCCTCCCGCCCGAGCTCGTGGCGCGACGTGCCCTCGGCCCGCAACTCCTTCTCGATCACCGCGTGCACCGCGATCGAAGCGTGGTCGGTGCCCAGCGTCCACAGGGTGTTGCGCCCCTGCATGCGGCGCATCCGCGCGAGCACGTCCTGCATCGTGCCGTTGAGAGCGTGCCCCATGTGCAGGGCCCCGGTGACGTTCGGCGGCGGGATCGCGATCGAGAAGTTCTCCTCGGGCGCGCCCTCGGCCGGCGGATGGAAGTAACCGCCCTCCATCCAGCGCTCGAAGATCGGGCCCTCGACCGCCGCCGGGTCCCAGCGGGTCGTCGCCTCCAGCCGCTTCAGCCGCTCGCCGTCCATCGCGGCCGATGTTATTGACGCTGCACTAGCGTTCGGGGCATGCCCGAGCCCGGCTGCACAGCGATCGGAACCTGGAGCGGGGGCCGCTTCATGCGCTTCGGCGAGGAGCTCTCGGAGGAGCGCCTGGGGTCGCTGCTGCGCCCCGGCGAGGGCATCGACACGGTGATCACCGCCGACACCTACGGCCAGGGCGACGCCGACGCGCTGCTCGGACGAGCGCTGCAGGGGGTGGATCGCGACGCCTATAGCCTCGTCGGCGCGGTCGGTCACGACTTCTACGACGGCGAGCGCCGGGGGCCAAAGGGCTTCCCGCGCTTCACCGATCCCGAGCTGCGCGGGCCGAACGCCTACGGCGGCTATCTGCGGATGGCCACCGAGCGCTCGCTCGAGCGCCTCGGCGCCGACGCCTTCGACCTCCTGCTCCTGCACAACCCTGACCGCACGGGGTATGAGAGCGAGGCGGTCTGGGACGGGATCGAGGCGCTCCGCGAAGCCGGCCTGGCGCGGTCGATCGGGATCGCCCCCGGCCCGGCCAACGGCTTCACCCTGGACCTCATCAACTGCATCGAGCGCTTCGGCGACCGGATCGACTGGGCGATGGTGATCCTCAACCCGCTCGAGCCCTGGCCGGGCGAGCTTTGCCTCCAGGCCGCGGCGCGAAACGGCGTCCGTGTGATCACCCGCGTCGTCGACTACGGCGGGCTCTTCTGGGACGACGTGCTCCCTGGCCACGAGCTGGCGCCCGGAGACCACCGGGCCTTCCGTCCGCAGGGCTGGATCGCCGACGGCCGGGCGAAGCTGGAGCGGATCCGGCCGCTCGCCGACCGCCACGGCCTGACCGCGCTGCAACTCGCCTGCCAGTGGAACCTCGCCCACGAGGCGGTCGAGTGCGTGGTGCCGACGCTGATCCAGGAGGCCGGCGCGGACGCGCGCCCGATCGAGGACAAGCGGGGCGAGCTGGCGGCCCTCCCGGCCGAACCGCGCCTCTCCGACTCGGAGGTCGCCGAGATCCGCGCCGTCGGCGACAACACGGGGTGCATGCGGCTGAAGGGCGCCGCGGCCGATCAGGACGAGGTGGCGTCCGACCGCTGGCCGCTCAGCGACGAGCTGGCCGCCGCCGGCGAGCGCTGGGGCATCGAGCCCGAGCGCGACCTCGCTGCGCCCAGCGTCTGAGCCCGGGCAGGGTGAGCGAATCGGAAGGGAGCGGTCAGATGGCCGGCTTCATCGTCTTCGGAACCGTGATGCTGATCTGGGTCCTGACCTGGGACGCCACCGACGAGCGCTCGGCCTGACGCCTGAGGCTCCGCTAGGCGGATTCCTCGCGCAGTCCCTCGACCTCGTCGTCGGCCTCGTCGGGCACTGCCTGGGTGACCAGCGTCGGCGGCTGTGAGCGCACGATCGTCTCCCTGGTCACCACGCACTTGGAGACGTCGCGACGCGAGGGCAGCTCGAACTGGACGTCGAGCAGGGTCTCCTCGAGGATCGACCGCAGCCCTCGAGCCCCGGTCTCGCGCTCGAGCGCCTTGTCGGCGATCGCGCCGAGGGAGTCCTCGGCAAAGACGAGCTCGATGTCGTCGAACTCGAAGAAGCGCTCGAACTGCTTGGTCAGGGCGTGGCGGGGCTCGGTCAGGATCGTGATCAGATCCGACCGCGTCAGCTGGTGGATCGCACCGACGACCGGCAGCCGGCCGATGAACTCCGGGATCAGGCCGTACTCGATCAGGTCCTCCGGCAGCACCTGCTCGAACAACCGGCCCGTGTCCTTCTGCGCCTTGGAGCTGATCGAGGAGCCGAAGCCGACCCCCTTGTGGCCGATCCGGCGCTCGATCAGGTGATCGAGGTTCGCGAACGAGCCGCCGCAGACGAAGAGGATGTTGGTGGTGTCGATCGTCAGGAAATCCTGATGCGGGTGCTTGCGCCCGCCCTGGGGGGGCACCGACGCGGTGGTGCCCTCGAGGATCTTCAGCAGCGCCTGCTGCACGCCCTCCCCGGAGACGTCGCGCGTGATCGACGGGTTGTCGGCCTTGCGCGCGATCTTGTCGATCTCGTCGATGTAGATGATTCCGGTCTCGGCCTTCTTCAGGTCGAAGTCGGCGGCCTGGATCAGCTTCAGCAGGATGTTCTCGACATCCTCACCCACGTAGCCGGCCTCGGTGAGGGCGGTCGCGTCGGCGATCGCGAAGGGGACGTTGAGGATTCGCGCCAGCGTCTGCGCGAGCAGCGTCTTCCCGCATCCGGTCGGGCCGAGCAGGAGGATGTTCGACTTCTCCAGCTCGACGTCGTCCTCGCCACTGCTCTGCGTCATCTGGACGCGCTTGTAGTGGTTGTAGACGGCGACCGAGAGCGCCCGCTTGGCGCCCTCCTGGCCGACCACGTACTCGTTCAGGACGGCGTCGATCTCCTGGGGCTTGGGCAGGTTCTCGAGCTCGAAGGTGGGCGGAGCGGTGAGCTCCTCGTCGATGATCTCGTTACAGAGATCGATGCATTCGTCGCAGATGTAGACACCTGGCCCGGCGATGAGCTTCTTCACCTGGCGCTGCGACTTGCCGCAGAAGGAGCAGAGGAGCTGCTCGTTGGAATCGGTTGGGCGTGCCAGCGGTTTCTCCCTTCGATGACCGGCGCTGCCGTCCCCCAATCAGATTACGGCACGCATGGCCTCGGCTTGACGCCTGCTTGTTACTCGCCCGCGGTCCGCGTCCCTTCAACCGGTCGCCGACTTGCGCCCGACCCACCTACGAAATCAGCCACTACGGCTGATTTCGTAGCCCTCGCCCGCGGCGGACTTGCATTGCGCGAAAGCGGCGTTAGGGTAAACGCGCCGATCAACCCAGGGAGGTTCTCAATGAAACGTCTGCTTATCCCAATTCTGCTCGTATCTGCCCTCGCCGTGCCAGCCAGCGCGATCGCGGTTGACACTCAGGCAGAGTCCGTCTCGTCTGCGAAGGCCGCTAAGGCAAAGGGCTTCAGCGTCGGCTTCAACGTCGCCTTCAGCATGGGCGAGCCGACCAGCGTCAACAAGTTCAAGTTCAAGCGCCTGAGGGTGGATTGCGACCAAGGCAGGGTCCTGCTCAACGGCAAGAACTTCCCGAATATGCCTGTCACGAACGATGAGTTTTCCGGTGACTTTTCGGACGGTGGGGGTGGACACGTCACGATCGAGGGCAAGTTCAACGGGGCTGCCACCAAGGTGAAGGGCACCGTCGCTGCTGACGGCACCTTCCCGAATAGCGGCGGTGGCGGCGACTTCACCGGCTGCGCCGGCTCGAAGGACTACACGGCTAAGTAGTCGCCCAACCCCAGCACTGGGACCGACGGCTCCCCTAGTGGTGCTCGATCACCCGGTCGACGATCTTGTAC
>JBKJZF010000219.1:0-4924 GCA_046715315.1 Solirubrobacterales bacterium
ACCGCGCCGCCGGCCTCTATCTCGTCGACGTCGTCCGCCTTGGCCTCCTCGCGGTCGACGAGGAGGAGGTCGAAGCCCGCGTAGCGATCTCCGACCGCTGCGGCGTTTCCGTCGAGGGTGCCGTTGCCGATCGCGAAGGCGAAGCTGCTCACCGACAGCCCCCTCGCGGCCGGCTCCGCCGGGGCCGCGCCGGTCAGCGCCAGGGCCGCCACGACCACCAGGCCGACGGCGGCCACGGCTGGAACCCCTCGCCTCATCACCACCCTCATCGTCCCGCTCGCCACGATGCTTTACAGGGTAGGCTCGCGCCTGGAATGAAGGTCTTCGTCACAGGCGGTACGGGCTTCATCGGCGCCCACGTCGTGCGGCGGCTGCGCGCCCGTGGCGACGATGTCCGCGCCATGGTGCGCGACCCCGAGAAGGCGACCGACCTCGCCGCGCTCGGCTGCGAGCTGGTCACCGGCACGCTCGCCGACGTCCCGGCGATGCGCAGCGGCATCGAGGGCTGCGACACGGTCATCCACGGCGCCGCCGTCTACGAGGTCGGGATCCCGGCCTCCGAGCACCGGGCGATGTACGAGGCCAACGTCCTCGGGACCGAGAACGTGCTGCGGGCCGCGCTCGACGCGGGGGTCGGCAAGGTCGTCTACGTCTCGACGGTCGCCGCCTTCGGCAACACCCACGGGCAGGTCGTCGACGAGTCCTACCGGCACCCGGGGGTCGAGTTCACCTCCTACTACGAGGAGACCAAGTACGAGGCGCATCAGGTCGCCAAGGGGCTGATCGCCGAGGAGGGCCTGCGCTGCGTGATCGTGCAGCCCGGCGGCGTCTACGGCCCCGAGGACCATTCCGCGGTCGGCAAGCAGATGAATGACTTCGTCGCCGGGCGGATGCCGCTGATCGCCTTCCCCGACCTCGGGTTCAGCCTGGTCCACGTCGAGGATGTCGCCGACGGCGTCATCCTCGCGCTCGATGAAGGCAAGCCCGGCGAGTCCTACATCCTCGGGGGTGAGGTGACGACGATGCGCGGCCTGATCGAGACCCTCGCCCGGGTGACGGGCAAAAAGGCCCCGAAGCGGGCGATGCCCACCCCGGTGCTGAAGGCGCTGACCCCGATCGGCCCCGTCGTCGGCAAGCTGATGGGACAGCCGCCGAACCTACGCGAGCTGACCAGCTTGGCCGACGGCGTCACCTTCTGGGCCAGGCACGACAAGGCGATGGGCGAGCTCGATTACTCCCCGCGCGGCCTCGAGCAGGGCCTGCACGACACCCTCACGGCCGAGGGCAAGCTCTAGGCCCCAAGCTGCGCCTCGGCCTCGATCTCGACCTTCCAGCGGGGGTCGAGCAGGCCGGCGACGACCACCATCGTCGCCACCGGCTGCGCCGGCCCGAAGGCCCCGGCGTGCGCCTCGCCGACGGCGTCGGCGTGCTCGGCGGAGGTCACGTACATCCGCGTCCTGACGACGTCCTCGACGCCGGCGCCGAGCCCGGCCAGCGCCTCGGCGATGATCTCCAGGCAGCGGCGGGCCTGAGCCCCGGCGTCCGGGTCGCACTCCCCGTCGGGCCAGACGGGTCCGGTGCCCGCGACCAGCACCCTGTCGCCGGCGCGCAGCGCCCGCACGAACCCGTAGCGCGGCTCGAACGGCGAGCCTGAGGCGACGCGGCGGTGCTCGGGCATCCGGGCCTCAGCCGAGGTGCTCGCGCATGCGCTCGACCGCCTCCGTGATCCGCTCGTCCGGCGTCGTCAGCGAGATCCGGAAGAAGCCCTCGCCCGACGGCCCGTACATCGAGCCCGGCGAGACCACCACCGCGGCCTCCTCGAGCACCAGCTCGGCGAACGAGGCCGAGGTGTGGCCCTCAGGGACCGGCGCCCAGACGTAGATCGTCCCTCGCGACGGGGAGACGTCGACGCCGATCTCGCGCAGCGCGTGCACGACCAGGTCGCGCCGCCGGGCGTAGATCTCGTTCATCTGCTCGATCGGCTCGCGGGGGCCGTCCAGCGCGGCCGCTCCGGCGAGCTGGACCGCCTCGAAGAGCCCGGAGTCGACGTTGGTCTTCAGCCGCCAGTACGAGCTCACCGCCTCGGCGTTGCCGAGGATGGCGGCGCAGCGCCAGCCGGTCATGTTGAAGCCCTTCGACAGCGAGAAGACCTCGACCCCGACGTCCCTGGCTCCCGGGGTCGCGAGGAAGCTGGGCGCGACGTAGCCGTCGTAGGTGGTCTCGGAATAGGCGTTGTCGTGGACGACGAGGATCTCATGCTCGCCCGCCAGGTCGACCACCCGCTCGAAGAAGCCGTCGGGGACGACCGCGCCCGTGGGGTTGTTCGGGTAGTTGATGAACATCAGCCGGGCCCGCCGCAGCGAGTCGGCGTCGAGGCGGTCGAGGTCGGGGACGAAGCCGAGCTGGGGGTCCAGCGGCAGCAGCACCGAGCCCGCCCCCGCCAGCAGCGGGCCGCCCGTATACACGGGATAGCCCGGGTCCGAGGCGAGGGCGACGTCACCCGAGTCGAGGAAGGCGAAGCAGAGGTTGTAGATGCACTCCTTGGCGCCGATCGCCGGGATCACCTCCGACTCCGGGTCGATCTCGACGCCGAAGCGACGGTCGTAGAACCCCGCGATCGCGTTGCGAAACTCCTCCCGGCCCCGGTTCGACGGGTACCTCTGGTTCGCGGGATCGGCGACGGCTCGCTGCATCGCCTCGACCACGTGCGGGAAGGTCGGGTGATCGGGGTCGCCGATGCCGAGGCTGATCACGTCGATCCCCGCCGCCTTCTTGCCGGCGACCCGCCGCTCGAGCTCGGCGAACATGTAGGGCGGGATCGCCTCCAGGCGCTGTGATGGATCGGTCAGGGCCATGAGCGGCGAGAGGCTACTCCAGCGAGCGCACGAACTCGGCTGAGAGCTCGCCCGCATAGACCGGCTCGGCGGCGCCGGTGAGCGTCATCTCCAGCTCATCGCTGAGCTCGACCTTGAGCTCGCCGCCGTCGAGCTTCACCGTGATCGGGCTCTCTGCTCCGCGCAGGAAGGCGGCGACCGCCGCGCCGCTGGCGCCGGTGCCCGAGGACAGCGTCTCCCCCACCCCACGCTCGAAGATCCGGGCCCGGACGGTCGAGCCGTCCGCCTGCCAGAAGGAGACGTTCGTGCGGTTGGGAAACAGGTCGCTGCGCTCGATCTGCGGGCCGGCCTTCGCCAGGTCGAGCCCCTCCAGCCCCTCGGTCACCTCGATCGCGCACTGCGGGTTGCCGACCTGGACGTGCTGGAAGGCCCACTCCCGCCCGGCGGATTCCACGGTGCCGGTCCCGTCCGCCCCGCCTGAGGGGTAGTCGCCCGAGGTGAGCGAGGCCCGCCCGATGTCCATCGCCACGTCCTCAGAGCCGAGGATCGTCGGCCTCACCTCACCGGCCTTGGTGATCACCGAGAAGGTGTCGGCGTCGGTCCAGCCCGAGCGGCGCAGGTAGAGGACGGCCTGCCGGGCGCCGTTGCCGGAGAGCTCGGCTTCCGAGCCGTCGGGGTTGAAGATCCGCAGCTCGGCGACGTGCCGGTCGTCAGCCGCCGGCCCGAGCAGCAGGAGCCCGTCAGAGCCGACCCCGGAATGCGGCTCGCAGATCCTCCGGATCCGTTCGGCCGTCAGCTCCCAGGGGAGCTCCTGGCGCTCGACGATCACATAGTCGTTGCCGAGCGCGTTCCACTTCTCGAAGCGCACGCGCCCAGTATCGCGCTAGACGGTTTCCCGATGGGAGAACCAACCGACGAGGACACCAAGGAGGAGTCCAACCTCGGGCGCGAGTGGGAGGTCGGTGGTCACGCTGACAAGGATGCCGAGCGCAAGCCCGACCGCCCCACCGATCACGATTGCGACTCCAGTGCTCAAGCTGCCTCTACCTTAGACCTCGCTGGTGCCCCTGCCGAGCTCGCATGGACAAGCCTCGATCTCCTTCAGCGAGCCTCAATAAGGCGTCGCGCCGAGCGACTGGCCCGATTTTCCTCGATAGGCGCATCGAGCTCTGCCAGGTCAACCACGTGGTCGAGTTCGGCGAGTTCCCACTCAACCCTCGAGTTGGGTCGCTTCGAAGCTGTTCAGCACTGCCTCGGCTTCGTCCGTGGGGCCACGGGCTCCGAGGACGACGAACGCATAGAAGTTCCGTCCCGCCTCTCTGAAGAGGAACTCCTGAGAGTCCAGGCGGAGGGGCGCACACTCGAATGCTGCGGGCCGGGGCTGCAGATCGAAGCGAGCTGGGCGGGGTGGATAACCGGTGTGCCGGCCGCCTCGCTCCATGATCGTGATCATCCCGTCCGTGGGGCCCATGTCGTCATATGCCTGACTGGGGAGCTGTGCGCAGGTCCCACCGGGCCGCATGGCAAACGTGCCGACCGATAGGCGTTCGCTGGGGCTCACCAGCTTGGGGGTGAGGATCGTGCCCGCGACGTGCCAGCCGGGCTCAAGCTGCATCTCGACGCCATGCGCAGCGCCGAACGAGGGTCCATCAGGTTGCGCGGGCTCCTTGGGCGGAGGCTCGCTCCCGCCGCCGCCGACTGCCAGGCGCAGCCCCCCAGCGGCGAGAAGCGCCGCGACCAACGCCGCGTACCCGAACCGCCGTCGCCTGGCCCGTCGCCGCGCTTCCTCGATCAGCGCTTGGAGCTCTTGGTCTTCCGAGGTTCGCCGGGGTGTCGCTACGAGCGGAATGAAGCTAGTATGCCTAGCATCATGCTCGCCGTCAAGGTCAAGCGCCAGGATCCCAGGGACTTGCACGAGCAAGTCGCGGCTGAGATCCGCCGAGCGATTGCCGAGGGCGAGGCGAAGCCAGGCGAACGCCTTCCGCCGGCTAAGGATCTAGCGGCCGTCATCGGGGTCAACACAAACACGGTTCTACGAGCTCTGCGATCCCTGCGCGACGAAGGCCTGCTCGAGTTTCGCCGTGGCCGGG
>JBKJZF010000220.1:0-3142 GCA_046715315.1 Solirubrobacterales bacterium
AGCCCCCCGACCCTCGACGTGGCCACCGAGACGCTTCCCAGGATCAGGCCCTTCCTGCAGCACTCGACCGCGCTGTTCAGCGAGCTCGAGCCCGGGGTCGAGTCGCTGCGCGCGAATGCGCCGGCGATCGCCTCCGCCCTCGAGGTTGGTGCCCCGGTGCTGGCGGCTTCACCCGCGTTCAACCGTCAGCTGCCGCCGACGGCGGCGGCGCTGCGGCGGCTCAACGACGACGCAGCCGCGCGAGACGGCATCGACCGCCTGATCGAGACCGACAAGATCCTGGACCCGACGCTGCGGTTCATCACGCCGGCCCAGACCGTCTGCAACTACGCCGGGCTGCTGCTGCGAAACGGCTCCGAGCTGCTCTCCAACGGCAGCGGCACGGGCACCTTCCAGCGCTTCATCGTCTTCCAGCCGCCCCCCGGTCCCAACAGCGAGGGCACGCCTTCCTCGGGACCCGCCAACGGCGGCGGCTCCGACCCCGCCAACTACCTTCACGTCAACCCCTATCCCAACACCGCCGCGCCGGGGCAGTCGCCACGTGAGTGCGAGGCCGGCAACGAGCCCTACCTGACCGGCCAGCAGGTGATCGGGAACGTCCCCGGTGACCAGGGCACCGTGACGGAGGGCCAGTGACGGCGCGACCCCCCAACCGGGGAGAGCGCGGGATGACCACCTGGGTCCTCGGCCTGGTGATCATGGTGTTCCTGATCGTGCTCAGCCTGCTCGCGTACACGAAGCGGATCCCGTTCAGCGACCGGGGCTACGAGCTTCAGGCCACCTTCGAGAATGCGGCCAGCCTGAGCAAGAGCTCACCGGTCCGGATTGCCGGAGTCAACGTCGGCAAGGTCACGGCCGTGGAGTCGGCGGGCGCCGCCGCCAGGGTGACCTTCACCGTGGATGACGAGGGGCGACCGATTCACGAGGACGCGGTGGCGACGATCCGCCCGCGCCTGTTCCTCGAGGGCAACTTCTTCATCGATCTGCGTCCGGGCAGCCCGAGCGCACCCGAGCTGCCCGACGATGCAGGCATCCCGATCACCAGGACCGCCACGGCGGTGCAGCTCGACGAGGTGCTGACCGCGCTGCAATCCGATTCGCGCACCGACCTGCAGCAGCTCCTGGAGGGTTACGGCACGGCCCTCACCTACGAGCCCACGGCGGCCGACGACGCCGGCCAGGACCCCGACGTCAAGGGCGAGAGCGCGGCCGAGTCGCTCAACGACTCCTTCGCCTACGGGGGCAAGGCGGGCAAGGACACCGCGATCGTCAACCAGGCCCTGCTGGGCCGCCAGCCGCACGACCTCTCCGGGCTGATCAAGGCGCAGCGCGACACCTTCACCAAGCTCGAGGGCCACGAGGAACAGCTCAAGGGGCTGATCTCCAACTTCAACATCACCGCCGGTGCGCTGGCCCAGGAGTCGGACAACGTCTCGGCGACGCTGGCTTTGCTGGCGCCGACCCTGGAGATCGCCGAGCCCTCGTTGCGGCATACGAGCGATGCCCTGCCGCCGCTGCGCGCTCTCGCCCGCGAGCTCGAGCCGAGCCTGCGCGAGCTGCCCGGAACGATCCGCGCTTCGGGCCCGTGGCTGAATCAGACCGGCAAGCTCCTGCGCGAGCGCGAGCTCGGCGGCCTGGCGCGGCTCTTGGCCGCCTCGGCCAAGCCCCTGGCCGAGACCTCGCACGAGGCGTTGACCCTGCTGCCGGAGCTGACCAGGCTCTCGCGGTGTGCCACCAACGTGCTCGAGCCCACCGGGAACATCGTCATCAACGACGCCTTCAACAGCGGCGAGTCCAATTTCCACGAGTTCTTCTACGGCGCGGCGAGCGCCGCGGCCACCGGAGCCAGCTTCGACGGCAACGGCCAATACCTCCGCGCCCAGGTGGGCGGCGGGCCCGAGCTGGTCGGTGCGCCCAACGAGGTCGGCGCCGGGTTCGCCGGTAACACCAAGGTCTACGGCAACACGATCGAGGCGCCGGGCGGCGTGCAGCCCGCCTACCCCGCCGAGCTGCCCCCGTTCCGCACCGACGTCCCCTGCAAGAGCAACCCCGTCCCCGACTCCAACTCGGCGCCCGTGGCGCCGCCCGACCTCACCCCGCAGCCATGAACAAGGCGATCCGAGACCACCTCACCGACTTCGTCGCGATCATCGTCCTGCTGGTCTTCGGCCTGGCGACGACGGTCTTCATCCTCTCCCAGCAGCAGGCGCCCTATCCGTCCTGGGTCCCCTTCCTCGGTGACGACACGGTCGAGCTGAAGGCGGAGCTGAGCACGGCTCAGGCGGTGACTCCGGGACAGGGCCAGACGGTGAACATCGCCGGGATCGAGGTCGGCAACCTCACCGAGGTGGAGCTGGTGGACGGCGAGGCCGTGGTGACGATGCTGGTGGACCGCGACTACGCGGACCTGATCCACTCCGATGCAACCGTGCTGATGCGCCCGCGCACGGGCCTCCAGGACCAGACCTTGGAGGTCGATCCAGGCACCGACGACGCGCCGGCGATCGAGGACGGCGAGACGCTTCCCTCGGCACAGACCCAGCCCAACATCAACCCGGATCAGATCCTCGCTTCGCTCGACGGCGACACCCAGGCCTACCTGAGGCTGCTGCTCGAGGGCGGCGCCGAGGGCCTGGGCGGCAACGGGGAGGAGTTCTCGGCCACGCTGCGGCGCTTCGAGCCGCTTGGCCGGGATCTCGCCAAGATCAACGGCAAGCTCTCGAAGCGCAGTCAGAGCATCAGCCGGGCGATCACCAACTTCAAGCTCGTCAGCGAGGAGCTGGGCGCCCGTGACACGCGCCTGGCCGAGTTCGTCGACAGCTCCAACGCGGTCCTGGGGTCGTTCGCCAACCAGGAGGCCTCGCTGCGCGAGAGCTTCCAGGAGCTGCCGTCGGCGCTCGCGGCCACCCGGGGCGCGCTGGAATCCGGCGACCAGTTCGCGCTCGAGCTGGGCCCCGCTTCGCGGGCGCTGATCCCGCAGGCCCGCTCGCTCGGGCCGGCGCTGGAAGCGACCCGCCCGTTCTTCCGCGACACCGTGGGGCCGATACGCGACCAGATCCGGCCCTTCACCCGTCAGGTGCGCCCCCCGATCCGCAAGCTCGCCGACACCGCGACCACGCTCAACAAGACCACCCCCGATCTG
>JBKJZF010000221.1:0-2543 GCA_046715315.1 Solirubrobacterales bacterium
TGCGGGGGGGGGCGCGGCGGGCTCAGGTCGGGGGCGGTAGCCCGCCCAGCGTGCCGCGCGGGCGCCCCCCCTGGGGGGCCGCCGCCGGCAGGTCCTCATCCCCGACCGCTCCCTGCAGCTCGAGCAGGTGGGTGTCGATCCGGGTGCGGTCGACCGGATCGAGCGTGTGCACGAACCGATCCCGGATCCATACCAAGGTCGCGACGTCGCCAGTGACCGCGCCGAGTTCGTCGGCGGCTGCGTCGACGGCGACCTGGCGGGCCCAGAGCTCAAAGCGGGCGAGGTCGATCTCGGTGGGCGGCTGGTAGCGGAGCTGGAGATCGAGCGTCGACTGGGCGACGTCGATCGCAGCGGTGCCGGCCGCCGCCTGATCCCGGGCGTCGATCGCGGCGGTGGCGGTATCGAGGGCGCTTCTCATCTCGGGGGCGAGCCTGGGCGGCACCTGCTGCTCCGCTCGGTAGTCGCTCCAGGCGCCGCTCGCCGCATCGAGAGCCATCGAAGCCGACTTCGAGTCCTCCGACTCGACGGCGGCGAAGAGGTCGTCGGCGCTTGAGGCCAGGGTCTCGAGCTGGGTAGGCGGCGCGCCCTCCAGGGCATCGGTGGGAACCGCGAGCGCCAGCGCCTCCACCTCGCTTCCGTGGCCGCTGAAGAACTCGCCGTAGCCCGGCGCGAACACCTTGTCGCTGAAGGTGCCATCGTCGTGGAGCTCCTGGCCGATCATGGCGCCCTCTACGGGACCGGCCGGCCCGTCGACCGTCTCGCCGACCTTCTTGACCGTCACCTCCTCAAAGGCGATGCCGGGGATGTTCTCGGCCCTGTGGACGTCGCCGACCTGGGGGTCGGCGGGCATGATCATCTCCGCCGTGCCCTCCCGCCCGGCGAGCCACGTGCCCTCGGTGGTGTAGACCGAGCCGTCGCGGTAGTCATAGACGTCCTCACCCAGGTACCAGACGGATCCGTCGTCGGCCTGGGCGTAGTGGTCGAGCGCGACCTCCTCGATCCGCCCGTCGACGTAGGCAAAGTATTGGGACACCCGCGCCTCGACCAGCTGGCCGGGACTCCATTCGATCATCCTCGTCTCCGGCAACAGGGTGGTCTCGGTATGGAAGGCGGCCTTGCCGAGGTGGCCGCTGAAGATGACCGACTGCAGATCGCTGATCGGGAACAGCGGGTTGGTGATCTCGGTCGGGTTCGAGAACGTCGGCGCGGCGATGTCGAGCCGCTTGCTCTCGGGGGCAAGCGGCAGATCCGCCAGCCCGGCGACCTGGAGCTGCGCCTGCGAGGGCTGCGGGATGGTGGCCGGGGGCGAGTCGGAGGCGCCGCCGGCGTTGTCGTCGCCGCTGCAGGCGCCCGCGAAGAGCGCCAGCACACTGGCGCCAAGTGCCGCAATCGTCGCTCGCTTCGTAACTGCTCCCATGGCCCACTCCTCTGCTCGGTTGATCTGGCGGTGGGCATCTTCAGCCGTCCGAATGAAAGCGGCATGAAAGAGCGGAAGTGGGCGATCCTGGACTCGAACCAGGGACCTCCTCCTTATCAGAGAGGCGCTCTGACCGACTGAGCTAATCGCCCGGGACGGGCATTGTAGAAAGCCGGCGCGGGCCGGGCGGGCCGCGGTGCCGACTACGCTCCGCGGCGCTCATGCCCCGCCGCCCCGACATGCCGCCGCTGCGCCGCTCCGAGCTGCGCGAAGACCCGGTCGCCCAGTTCGCGGCGTGGTACGAGCGGGCGCTGGCCGAGGTGCCGCTGCCGGAGGCGATCACGCTCGCCACCGTCGACGCCGACGGCCGTCCCGACGCCCGCATTGTCCTGCTCAAGGCCTTCGACGCCGACGGGCTTCGCTTCTTCAGCAACTACGGCTCCGCCAAGGCCTCGCAGCTCGACGCCTCGGGGTACGCGGCGGTTGTCGTCTACTGGCGCGAGCTCGACCGCCAGGTTCGCGCCCGGGGCCCGGTCGAGCGGCTTGCGGCCGAGGACTCCGACGCCTACTTCGCCACCCGCCCGCGCGACTCGCAGCTTGGAGCCTGGGCCTCGCCTCAAAGCTCGGCGATCGGGGGCCGCGAGCAGCTCGATGACGCCGTCCGCGAAGCGGAGCAGCGCTTCGGTGGCGGCGAGGTCCCCCGGCCGCCTCACTGGGGCGGCTACCTGCTGCGGCCCGATTCGATCGAGTTCTGGCAGGGCCAGGTCGGCCGCCTGCACGACCGCTTCCGCTACGTCCGCGACGGCGCCGGCTGGCGGGTCGAGCGGCTGGCGCCCTAACGCCTGCGGCGAGCGAAGTCGAGCAGCGCGTCGAGGTCGTCGAAGCGCAGCTCGGCGCGGATTGACTTGCCGGCCGCCCTCACCCGGACGCCGGTGCCCAGCGCCGACTCGAGCTCGTCCTCGGCGCGGGCGAGAGCGTCGGCGAGCTCCGGGTGCGGCGCGGCCTTGGGAGCCGGGTCGGCGAAGCCCTGCTTGGCGCGGCGCTCGGTCTCGCGCACCGACCAGCCGCCGTCGACGGCGGCGCGGGCGAGGCGGCGGCGAACGTCGTCGTCGCGCGCCTGCAGGAT
>JBKJZF010000222.1:0-3066 GCA_046715315.1 Solirubrobacterales bacterium
GAGGCGCTCAAGCGCTACCAGGAGGAGACCGGCGCCGATATGGCGGCGGCCCTGGCCGCCCTCGCTGAGGCCGCCAAGGCGATGCGGGGCGACTAAGGGGCCGATGGAGAACCGCCTCGCCCAGCAGCCCAGCCCCTACCACCTCCAGCACCGCGACAACCCCGTCGACTGGTACCCGTGGGGTGAGGAGGCGCTGGCGTTGGCGCGGGCCGAGGACCGTCCGATCCTGCTCTCGATCGGTTACTCGTCGTGCCACTGGTGCCACGTGATGGAGCGGGAGTCGTTCGAGGACCCGCAGACCGCCGCCTTCATGAACGAGCACTTCGTCCCGGTCAAGGTCGACCGCGAGGAGCGCCCCGATGTCGACGCGATCTACATGGAGGCCGTGCAGGGGATGACCGGACAGGGCGGCTGGCCGTTGACGGCGTTCTGCGACCCCGAGGGCGTCCCCTTCTACGGCGGCACCTACTTCCCGCCCGAGCAGCGTCAGGGGATGCCGAGCTTTCGCATGGTGATGGAGGCCGTGGCGGAGTCGTGGGCCTCCCAGCGGGAGCGAATCGGCGAGTCCACCGCGCAGATCCGCCGGCAGCTCGGCGCCGTCGCGCGGCTCGAGCCCTCCGACGACCCGCTGGGCCCGGATCTGCTCGAGGCCGCGGCCAAGGGGCTGAGGGCGGAGGCGGACATGCTCCACGGAGGCTTCGGCGCAGCGCCGAAGTTCCCCCCGGCCTCCGTGCTCGAGTTCCTGCTGGCGCGTGGTGACCATGAGGTGGTCGAGGCCACCCTCGACGCGATGGCGTGCGGCGGCATCCACGATCAGATCGGCGGCGGCTTCGCCCGCTACTCGGTGGACGCCCGGTGGCTGGTGCCCCACTTCGAGAAGATGCTCTACGACAACGCCCTGCTTGCTCGCGCATACCTGCACGGCTGGCAGGCACGCGGCCACCAGCGCTGGCGCCGGGCTTGCGAGGACACCCTCGACTGGGCGCTGCGCGAGATGCGGGGGCCCGAGGGCGGCTTCTTCTCCGCCCTCGACGCCGACTCCGAGGGCGAGGAGGGCCGCTTCTACGTCTGGACCCGCGAGGAGATGACCGCCGCGCTCGGCGAGGCGGGGCTCGGCGCGAGCGCCGAGGCGATCCTCACCCATTGGGGCGTGACCGAGGCCGGGAACTTCGAGGGCCGCAACATCCTGCACCTGCCCGGTGGGCCCGACGCGCCCGACCCCGAGCACCTCGCCCGAGCGCGCGAGGTGCTCTACGAGATCCGGTCCAGGCGCGTCTGGCCAGGCCTCGACGACAAGCGCATCCTCTCCTGGAACGCGCTCATGGTCGCCGCTCTCGCCGACGCCGGCGCCGCCCTCGGGCGCCCGGATTACACCGAGGCCGCGGTCGGCTGCGCCGAGTTCATCCAGGAGCGCATGCGCGACGCCGACGGTCGGCTGCTGCGCACCTGGAAGGACGGCCAGGGTCGCCTCAACGCCTACCTCGAGGATCACGCCTACCTGCTCGAGGCCCTGCTGACCCTGTACGAATCGACCTTCGACGCGCGCTGGTTCGACGCCGCGCGATCGACCGCCGAGGCGATGATCGAGCGTTTCGCCGACCCCGAGCGCGGCGGCTTCTTCACCACCTCGCACGACCACGAGGAGCTGGTCGCGCGTCGCAAGGACGCCGACGACCACCCGATCCCCTCGGGCAACTCGGCGGCCGCGTTCGGCCTCCTGCGGCTCTCGGCGCTGACCGGCGAGCATGCCTATGAGCGCCACGCCGTCTCGGTCTTCCGGCTGTTGCACCGCATCGCCGCCAAGCACCCCCAGGCCGTGGCGCACATGCTGCGGGCGATCGACTTCCACCTGGCCGCCGTCAAGGAGGTGGCTCTCGTCGCCCCGGCCGGAGGCGAGGTCGGAGAGCTCGCGGCCGTGGTTCGCTCCCGGCTGCGCCCGCACATCGTCGTCGCGGGCGGCGAGGAGGGCATCGACCGACCCGAGCTGATGGCCGGGCGCAGCGCCGTCGACGGCCGCGCCGCCGCCTACGTCTGCGAAGGCTTCGCCTGCCGGCAGCCGGTCACGAGCCCGACCGAGCTCTCTCGGCTGCTCGGCGACGCGTCCGGGTAGGGTGCCGTCGATGGCCGCCGCCTCGAAGAAGACCGCCAAGCCGAAGAAGAAGGCGGGGAGCGCGAAGGAGATCGCGACCGCCTACTTCGAGTCGATCGCCGCGCGCGACGTCGACAAGATGACGAGCTTCTGGAAGCCGGGCGGCTACGGCTACTTCTACGGGATGGCGACGCTGCGCGTGCCGGAGGATCTGAAGGGGTGGTTCGGAGGGCTGTTCCGCGCCTTCCCGGACTTCGCCATGGAGGTCACCGACATGGTCGCCTACGGCGACAAGGCCGCCGTCCGCTGGCGCGCGACCGGCACCTTCACCGGGCCGGGCAGGTTCGAGGGCCTCGCCCCCACCGGGGCCTCGGTCGAGCTCGAGGGGCTCGACCTGCTGACGATCTCAGACGGCGAGATCGTCGAGAACCGCGCCTACACGAACGCGACCGAGATGGCCCGCCAGATGGGCGCCATGCCTCCCGCGGGCTCGGCCGGTGAGAAGGCGATGCTGGGCGCCGTCAATGCCCGCACCGCGGCGGCCGGCGCGCTGCAGCGCCTGCGCGACCGCTGAGCGCCCGCCGCTAGCCCTTGCGCACCTTCAGCGTGGCCTCCATGCCCTGGTCGCGATGGTCGGCGATCGAGCACCAGAGCACGTACTTCGAGTCCTTGCGGAGCGTCAGCTTCAGCTCGTCCTGCTCGCCGCTGCCGACGTTGCCGGTCTGAGCCTGCGCGTCCTGGGCTCCCTTGCGCTTCACCCAGAGGTCGTGCTCGTCACCTCCGGCATTGAAGAAGTCGATCGTCGCCTTGCCCGGGTCGACTTTGGTGCGCGTCAGCGTCAGCGCCATGCCCGGGGTCGAGTCGTCGTCGTCGTGCGCGGTCGCCCCGATCACGGTCGGCGCCCTGGCCGCTGCAGAGCCCGCGGCCAGGACCGCAAGGGCGAGCGCTACAGCGATCGGCGCGAAGCGGCGCACGGC
>JBKJZF010000223.1:0-4929 GCA_046715315.1 Solirubrobacterales bacterium
CGGCAGCGATCGTCTGCGGCACGAAGGCGAAGCCGAGGCCGACCGCCGCCAGCAGCGAGGGCCCGAGCACGTCGCCGAGGAAGGTGCCGTCGGGCGAGATCTGGCTGAACCAGGCGAGCCCGGCGGCGATCAGCCCCATGCCGATGGCCAGGATCGGCTTGAAGCCGACCCGCGTGACGAGCGCCGAGGCGAGCCCGGCCGAGGCCATGATCGAGACGGCCAGCGGCAGGTAGGAGAGGCCCGCCTTGATCGCGCTGCGCATGCGGAAGATCCTGAACGAGCCCTGCGGCGAGGCCGAGCGCAGCTCGATCGCGACGAAGGCGCCGATCAGCGCGATCGCGCCGGCGAGCAGGCCGATCGTCTGGCCCGAGCCCCAGCCCGCGTTGGGAGCTTCGACCAGGGCGTAGACGAGCAGCGAGAGCCCGGCGGTGACGCTGATCGCGCCGGCGACGTCGAAGCTCCGCGTCTCGAATGTGGAGCGGCTCTCTGCGATCAAGGTGGGAGCGAGCGCGGCCGCGATCAGGCCGATCGGGACGTTCACCCACAGCACCCACTCCCAGCCGAGGTACTCGGTGAGGACGCCGCCGAGGAGGACTCCGGCGGCTCCGCCGGACCCGGCGACCGCGCCCCAGACCCCAAGCGCCTTGTTGCGCTCGGAGCCGTCGCGGAAGGTGGTGGTGACGATCGACAGCGCCGCCGGGGAGAGGATCGCGGCGCCGAGGCCCTGGATCGCCCGGGCCGCGATCAGCGCGCCCTCCGACTCAGCGAAGCCGCCGGCCAGCGAGGCCAGCGCGAACAGCACCAGCCCACCCATGAACACCCGCCGGCGGCCGAGCAGGTCCGCCAGGCGACCGCCGAGCAGGAGGAAGCCGCCGAAGGTGAGCACGTACGCGTTCACGACCCAGGAGAGGCTGTTCTGAGAGAAGGTGAGCGACTCGCCGATCGTCGGCAGGGCGACGTTGACGATCGAGGCGTCGAGGACGACCACGAACTGCGCCGTGCAGAGCAGGCCGAGGGCGAGCCAGCGGCGGCGTTCGAGGATGGCGGCGTCGGTCATTCGCGGCGTACCTATACGGAATCGCCCCTCCGTTTGAGTGACGGGTGTCACAGCGCCGACCAAGTGCGCTGGCCGGCACCCCGGCCCGGCGGGTAATCTCGCCCCGCGAGGGCGGCCCCCGAAGAGGGCCCCCCGGCAGGGGCCCACTCAGCGCGGGCCGAGCTGGTCGCGACCCTGCGCGCCGACGACACCCTGCTGGCGTCGCACCTGCGCGACCCCGACTCCGAGCCCGCGCTCGGCGCGCTCGCGGCCTCCGGCCAGCGAGCGAGGGGCGCCGAGCTCGACTACGCGTTCGTCGTCGAGGCGATCCGCGAGGGCTACCTGCTGCACTACGGCGACCCGCGGGTGATCTCCGGCGCCGATCGCGACCTGGCGCTGCTGGCCGGCGACCACCTGTACGCGGTCGGGCTGGAATGCCTGGCCGGCCTCGGCGATCTCGAGGCGGTGCGAGAGCTGGCCGACGTGATCTCGCTCTCGGCACAGCTCCACGCCGGCCCGGAGGCCGGGCGCGAGCGGGCCCTCGGCGGGCTCTGGCTCGGGGGCGCGGTCGCCGTAGCCGCCGGGGCCACGCCCGCGCACGAGGCCGCCAAGGCGACGCTTCGCCGCGACGGCGAGACGGAGGCAGCGGCAGCCGCCCTGGCGGCCGCAGCGCGCGCGGCGGCGCAGATCGGCGGGTTCGAGGCTGAGTTGGAGCGAGCTGCGGACTCAATAGACTTCGATCTCCCCGATTTGACCGCTGGTGGCTGACGTCCCTGACAAGCAGAACGGCGCGCCCGCGAAGCCCGATCCGCCCGGCTACTTCGAGGGCGAGTCGATAACGCGGAGGCACGTCTTCACCATCGCCGGCCAGGCGGTGGGTGGCCTCGCGGGCCTGGCGGTCATCCTCCCCGCCGTCGGCTTCGCGCTCGCTCCCGTCTTCGAGTCCCCGGAGGAGCGCTGGGCGGGCGTCGGCGACGTCGACGGCTTCGGCCCGGACTCCTACTCCCAGGCCGTGATCACGATCGTCGACGCGATCGGCGAGGCGGGCAAGACCACGGTCTACGTCCGCCAGGGCAACCCGGAGGTCAACCCCGAGGAGACGCCTGAGGTGTACATCGCGATCTCGACGCGGTGCGCGCACCTCGGCTGCCCGGTCCGCTTCGTGCCGGCGTCGTCGACCTTCATCTGCCCGTGTCACGGCGGCGTCTACGACTTCGAGGGCCAGGTCCTCGCCGGTCCGCCGGTGCGCCCGCTGGACCGCTTCCAGACGCGGGTCAACGGCGACCAGCTCGAGATCGGCCCTCGCTACAGCGTCACCTCTCAGCTCGAGCCGGTCCGCGCCCGGGACCCGGGCGAGTACACCGGGGGGATCTGGGAGTACCTCTACCCACCGCGCCCGTCGACGGCGCCGCCGCCCTGACCGATGCCGAACTTGATTCCGAAAGCGCTGCGTAAGCCGTCCAAGCCCGGCGAGGGCGACGGCGCCGGCCCCGTGGACAAGCTCAAGGAGGCCCCGGCGGACCTCGTCGGCTGGGTCGACGAGCGCACCGGGGCGACCGGGTTCCTCACCCAGATGCTCTTCCGCAAGGTGCCGAAGGGCACCAACTGGTTCTACACGCTGGGCTCGGCGACCCTGTTCGCGTTCGTCGTCCAGGCGGTGACCGGCGTCTTCCTGGCGATGTACTACACGCCCTCGGCCACCGAGGCCTACGCGTCGATCACCCACCTCACCAACGACGTCTTCCTGGGGGAGTTCGTCCGCGGCATGCACAAGTGGGGCGCGAGCGTGATGGTGATCCTGGCCTTCCTGCACATGGGGAGGACCTTCTTCTTCGGCGCCTACAAGTACCCGCGCGAGCTCAACTGGGTGATCGGCGTCGTCCTCCTGATCCTGACCCTGGTGATGGGCCTCACCGGGTACCTGCTGCCGTTCGACCAGCGCTCCCTCTGGGCGACGATCGTCGCCAACAACATCACCGCCACCGGCCCGGTCGTGGGGCCCTACCTCGCCGACTTCCTGCGAGCCGGCGCCGAGTTCGAGGCGACGACGATCTCGCGCTTCTACGCGATCCACATGCTGGCTGTGCCGGGGCTGATCATCGGCCTGATCGGCGCCCACCTCTACCTGGTGGTGAAGCTGGGCACGACGGCCCCACCGTGGGCCAAGGCCGATACCAAGCCGAAGTCCCTGCGTGAGGAGAAAGTCGGATGAACAACGCGGAGAAGGAGGCATACCTCCGCCAATACGAGGCCCTGAAGAAGAAGGGCAAGCCGTTCTTCCCCTATGCGGTGATGAAGGACTCGGTGATGGCGCTGATCGTCGTCGTCGTGATCATCGTCATGTCGCTGGTGTTGGGCGCCGAGCTGGGCCCCAAGGCCGACCCGACGACGACCACCTACGTGCCGCGTCCCGAGTGGTACTTCTTCTTCCTCTTCGAGCTGCTGCGCGTGCTCAAGCCTCCGGAGCTGGTGCCGCTGGCGACAATCGGCATTCCCACCATCTGCATGGTGCTGCTGCTGTTGCTGCCGTTCTACGACCGCAGCCCCGAGCGCCGCCCCGAGCGCCGCCCGGTGGCGACCACGGCGGCCGTGCTGACGATCATCTCGATGGCGTTCCTCACCTACCTCGGCGCCTCGGCAGGCTCGCCGACCGAGATCGACTCGATCGAGGTGGCGGCCGAGTACGAGGACGGCGCCAGGGTGGCTGCCCAATCGGGCTGCCTGGCCTGCCACCAGTTCGGCGAGAACGGCAACGATGGCCCCGGCCCCGAGCTGACCGAGATCGGCGCCAAGCTGCCCCGCGTGGCGATTGCGCGGACGCTGACCAACCCCTCCGGGGTCATGCCTCCGTACTCCGACCTGCCCGCGGAGAAGCTCGACTCCCTGGTCGACTTCCTCGCCTCGCTGCAGGGTCAGAACGAATAGCTAGCCGCCTTGCACGCTGAGGCGCGCCCCGCGCGCGGCAGTCAAGACTTCTCGACCGAGGTGCGGACGATGTTCGACCGCATCGCCGGCGTCTATGACCGCATGAACCACGTGATGACCGCGGGGCTCGACCGCCGCTGGCGCGAGCGCGCCGTCGAGCGCGCCGGGCTGAGCGAGGGCTCGAGCGCGCTCGACGTCTGCTGCGGCACCGGCGACCTGGCCTTCGAGCTGGCCCGCCGGGTCGGGCCCTCGGGCCGCGTCGTCGGCTGCGACTTCTCCGAGCGGATGCTGGAGTTGGCCCGGGCCAAGGAGGAGGACCTGCGCCTCACAGGCGCTGCGGCGGCGCCGGTCGAGTTCGAGTGGGCCGACGCGCTCGAGCTGCCCTACGCCGATGCCTCCTTCGACGCGGTCACGGTGGGCTTCGGCGTCCGCAACCTCTCCGACCTGGAGGCCGGCCTGGCGGAGCTGACGCGGGTGCTGAAGCCGGGCGGCAGGCTGGTGATCTTGGAGATCACCCAGCCCCAGCGCCCGCCCTTGTCGACCTTCTTCAAGCTGTGGTTCGACCGGGTCGTCCCCGTGCTGGGCTCGGTCGCGGGCGACAACGACGCCTACACCTATCTGCCCGAGTCGGTCCGCTCGTTCCCCCTTCCGGACCGGCTTGCCGCGCTGATCGACGGGGCCGGGCTGAGCGAGATCCGCTGGCTGCTGCTCGCCGGCGGGATCATCGCCATCCACTCCGGGGTCCGGGCGCCGTGAACCGCTCCACGGTGCCGCCGCCCGTAACGGTGGTGATGGAGGCGGCCGAGACCTGGCTGCCGCGCAGGATGGGCGAGGTCGAGTCCCGCCTGGCCGAGCTCGTGCGCGGCAACGGCGAGGTCCTCGCCGCCGACGCGTCGTCCACGCTCGACGCCGGCGGCAAGCGCCTGCGCCCGATCCTGGTGCTGGCCGCCTGCGAGGCGGTCGGCGGC
>JBKJZF010000224.1:0-11738 GCA_046715315.1 Solirubrobacterales bacterium
ACGGCAAGCGCGACCAGTGCCACCAGCGCCACCAGCCCGAACGCCACCGGCCGGCGCCAAAGCCGCTCCCCCCAGGCAGTGAAGCGCGCCGAGCGGTGATCGGCCCCGTGGATCCAGGGAAGCGCGAGACTGTCGACTCGCGGGCCGAGCCGCGCCAGGACCGCGGGCAGCAGCGTCAGCGTCGCTGCCAGCACGAAGATGACCGAGAGCATGATGCCCAGGCTCATCGAGCGAAAGGCCGGGCTGGGAACGAGCATGACCGCCGAGAGCGAGATCAGCACCGTCAGGCCGGAGAACAGCACGGCCTTGCCGGCGGTGTCCATGGTCACCGCGACCGCCTCTTCTGCGGGGAGCTCTAAACCGAAGAACGCGCCGCGAAAGCGCATGACCACGAAGAGCGCGTAGTCGATCCCCAGCGCCAGAGCGAACATCAGCGCGAAGTTCATCGCCCAGATCGAGATGTCAAGGAGCTGCGTGCCGAGATAGAGAGAACCGGCGGCGGCCACGAGGCCGAGGATGGTGAGCATCAGCGGCAGCCCCGCAGCGACCAGCGAGCCGAACGCGAGCACGAGAATGATCAGAATCACCGGCCACGAGATGAGCTCGGACTTCAGCATCGCGGTCTTGTTCGCCTCGTTGAAGTCAGACCACATCCCCGGCGCGCCAGTGAGGTTGACGTCGATGCCGTTACCTCCGAGGCTCGACAGCTCGCCCTTTAGGTCGTCGGCGGCTCGGACCATGTCGTTGGAGCTCCTTGCCGCACCCGCCCGGACGACCGCGGTATGGCCGTCGGGGGAGATGGATAGGCCTGGCCGCGGGGGGACAACCCTGGTTACCGCAGCGTCGGCCCTCAGGATGCCCTCGGTGCGGGCGACGGCCTGCTGGAACGTAGGATCGGTGACGGTCTTCTCGGCTGAGTGGACCACCACCATCAGGCCGTAGCCGGATAACCCATCAAAGCCCTTGTCGACCTGCTCGCGAGCCTGCACGGACTCCGAGCCGCTGGCCTCCCAGCCGGCGCCCGAGAGCGCGTGCTCCACCTTCGGCGCGAAGAAGCCGAGTGCGACGGCGACGACGACCCAGGCGACGAGGACAAGGCGGAAGTGGGTGGCCGTCCAGCGGCCGAGCCTACCGACGGGCCCTACCTCGCTCATCGTCCCTCACCGCCGCGCAGCGCTGAGCGCGGACCGACAGCATCGCCGAGATCAACGGGGTGGAGGGATCCGCTCGGGGTCACGGCAGGTGAGTATACTCAAATGATCCTACGACTCTTTGAGGAGTGAAAGCGAGCATGGGTGCACCTGGGCGCCACTTCAAGGAAACGATCTACGAGCAGTTCGCCCGGATCGGCAAGGCGGTGGCCAATCCTCGCCGCCTGGAGCTCTTGGATCTGCTCTGCGAGGGCCCCCGCACGGTCAACGCCCTGGCCACACAGATCGGCCAGTCGCTGGCAAACACCTCGCACCACCTGCAGGTGCTGCGGGCGGCCCACCTCGTCGAGAGCGAGCAGGCCGGCACCTACGTCACCTACCGGATCGCCGGTGACGACGTCTGCGCTCTGTTCCTGACGGTGCGCGAGCTCGCCGAGTCCCGCCTGGCCGAGATCGAGCGGGTGACGGCATCGTTCCTTGAGGGGCGCGAGGCGATGGAGCCGATCGACAGCGCGGGCCTGCTTGCACGGATGCACGAAGGCTCGGTGACGCTGTTGGACGTGCGCCCCCCCGAGGAGTATCTGGTCGGCCACGTTCCCGACGCCGTCTCGGTCCCGCTGGGCGAGCTCGAGCGCCGCATCGACGAGCTTCCCCGCGACCAGGAGATCGTCGCCTACTGCCGCGGCCCCTACTGCGTGCTGGCCCTTGAGGCCGTCAACCTCCTGCGCTCCCGTGGCTTCGACGCGGTCCGCATGGAGGACGGTGTCCGGGACTGGAGAGCAAAGGGATTCGAGGTCGAGACGGAGGAGGTGGCTGCCTGATGGGAACACGTTCCGAAACCAGGGCGACGACGCTCTTCGTCCTCAACGACGCACCCTATGGCAGCGAACGCAGCTACAACGGCTCGCGCCTCGCCGGGTCACTCGCCAGGGGCGGAGGTGAGGATCTCCGTGTCTTCCTGATCGGCGACGCCGCGGCCTGCGCCAAGCGCGGCCAGAACGTGCCCAAGGGCTACTACAACATCGAGGTCATGCTCCGTGCAATCGCCCGCGACGGCGGCGAGATCGGAGTCTGCGGAACCTGCATGGACGCCCGCGGGATCGCCGAGACCGAGCTTGCCCAGGGCTGCCGGCGAAGCACCCTCGACGAGCTCACCGACTGGACCCGATCGGCCGACCGGGTCCTGGTGTTCTGAACCGGGGCAAGACGATGAGCGATCGCCAGCCTGTGCTCGTCCTCGGCGGCGGCGTCGGCGGTCTCGTCGCGGCCGTCGCGCTGCGCAGAAAGCTCCCCCGCGACCACCGAGTCGTGCTCGTGGACCGCAGAAAGCGCCACCTGTTCGACCCCTCGCTGCTGTGGCTGATGACCGGCCGGCGCACCGGCGAGCGAATCAGCAGGCCCCTCGAGCTGCTTAGCAGGAAGGGGATCGAGGTCGTGACGGGCGAGATCGAGCGCATCGACCCCGACCAGCGACAGGTGAGCGTCGACGGAGCCGAGCTTGAGGGCGAGTATCTGATCGTCGCGCTGGGTGCCGAGTATGCGCCCGAGTTGGTGCCGGGCCTGGGAGAGGCCGGCCACAACTTCTACGCGCTCGCCGGTGCCGAGGGGCTCCGTGACGCGCTAGGAGGCTTCCGTGCCGGCCGGCTCGTCGTGCTCACCGCGGCGCCTGTCTACAAGTGCCCCGCAGCACCCTACGAGGCGGCGATGCTGCTCGAGTACGACTGCCGCAAGCGCGGGGTGCGCGACGACATCGAGATCGACCTCTACGCAGCCGAGCCCGGGCCGATGGGAGTCGCGGGGCCGACGGTTTCCGCCGGCGTGCGCGAGATGGTCGAAGGCAAGCGGATCGGCTACCACCCCGAGCACCAGGTGGAACGCGTCGACCCCGGGGGGAAGCGTGTGCATTTCGCGAACGGCACCGAGGCCGACTTCGACCTCCTTGCCTACGTCCCGCCCCATCGCGCCCCCCGAGTGGTCCGTGAGTCCGGGCTCGCCGACGAGTCCGGCTGGGTCCCCGTGGACCGCCACAGCCTGGAGACGAGCTTTCCGAACGTCTACGCGATCGGCGACGTGACCTCGATCCCGCTCCAGCTCGGCAAGCCCCTGCCGAAAGCCGGCGTGTTCGCACACGCCGAAGCGAAGGTCGTCGCCGACAACATCGCCCGCGCCGTCACCGGCAAGGGCAGGCCCGCGGACTTCGATGGCCACGGCGAGTGCTTCGTCGAAGCCGGCGACGGCAAGGCCGGCTTCGGTCGCGGCAACTTCTACGCGGAGCCCCTTCCGGAGGTGAGGCTCCGCAAGGTAAGCCGCCGCTGGCACATGGCCAAGGTCCTGTTCGAGAGAAACTGGTTGCGCAAGTGGTTCTGAGGCGCTCTGGCCGCTGTCGGATCGCCTCTGAGCGCGGCGCCGTGTTGGCGCGCTCGACCGGAACACCTCGCGGCACCGCGCAGGAGCACGGGATCACAGGTGAACCATCGCTTCCGCCTCCGCGTCAGGGTGTTGCACGAAGGGCCGTCGCGAGAGCCACTGGTACGCGCGCTCCGGCCGGCCCAAAGCGCCGCCACCTCGCGGCTTTCGAGCTGCCGACCCTCCGGATGAGCATCACCCTGGCTCAAATCTAAGAAGGCCTGAGACGAACGCTGCCCCCCGGTTGTGCTCGGTGCGTCTTCTTCGAAGATGGGCGACGCAGCCCGTGGGCCTCGAATTCGCCGGGCCGACGCACGCCACGCCGGCCACTCCAGGTTGGTGAACGCTCGCAGAATCCACTCGGCCGGTCCGTAGCGACGGCGCCTGAGCCAGATGGAGCTGAGCTGCGCCTGCGCTGTGAACACGCCGATCGCGATCAACACCGCGACCGCCCGGGAGACGCTGGTGACCTGCTCATGGGAACATCTTGGCGAATTCGGCGGGCGTCATGTCATCAGCGCGAGGGTCTCCGAACGTCTCGATTTCGACGCGCCTACCGTCCGCGGTCACGTACTCGATCGTCGTCGGGTCACCGTCAGGGTTGGGAGCGGCTCGAGCATTGAGCAGCTCTTGCTTCACGCGCTCGACGACCTCCGCCGTCGAGAGGCTCTCATCGGGATCGTCCGCGTACGGGGGCTTCGGCGTCCCGACCTCACCGTCCCGGGAGCAAGCGACCGTCGGCTTGTAGTCGAAGCCATAGGCGTCGAGATGAGCCTCGATCTGCTCGGGCGTTGGGCAGAAATCCACGGATGGCCCCTAAAGGAATGTCGGCTGTGTCGCTCCCGCTGTCTTGCGCGATCGCGACTGCGGCCAACGCTCCACCCACGAGCAATGCGGCGGCGAACATGACCGAGATCCGTCTGCGTTGTTCGCTCATTCTCTCCCTCGCCTGTGACATCCAGCCCAGGCTCATGCGAAGCCTAGCTTGGCTAGGGCGTCAGGTCTCTCGTGTCAACTACGTGAGAGCAGCCCATTCATCACACCGCGACGCGCCAAAGGAGCGTGCTACCACCTTCACGTTCCGCTACGGCAGTTCTGCTACCAGGGCGCTACCGATTCCTCCTCGGCGGCCTGGACGCCGGCCTTGACCGGAGCCCGTTCACCGGCCAGGAACGTGGGCAGATCCCACCAGCGATGCGGCCTGCCGTGATCCGTCGCGATCTGTCGCGGCTCCTTAACTAATCGGGGCGACTGGATTTGAACCAGCGACCTTTCGGCCCCCAGCCGAGAGGATGTGCGTGTCGATGCGTCCCTGAGCGTCCCCTGCGTCCACATCGTCCACGCGCGTGGACGATCTGGACGGATTGGACGTATCGGTCGGTACCAAAGTGGTACCACGCAGCTTCGGCGCGCCCCCACGCCCGTCACGACCGTCACCAGAACCCTCCTGATCAGCGTTCCCCCTGAGCCCAACCTCGGGCCGATGATACGGTCTGACTAGGAGGGAGGGAGATGCAGGGCGGCGAGCATAACTACCGGGGCGCGGCGAAAGCCGTCTTCGTGAGCTTTGCCCTCTGCCTGCTCGCCGCCACCGGAGCGACCGTCGCCCTCGGCGCGAAGGGAGACATCCGGCTGGTCAGCCGCCAGTCCGAGGCCGACGGCGGCGCCGGGGCGAACTCGTGGTCATACGGCCCGTCGCTCTCCGACAGCGGTCGCTTCGTCGCCTTCCGCAGCGAGGCGACCAACCTGGGCGTGCACGATCACGGCCCGTTTGAGACCACCGTCTACGTCTACGACTTCAAGCGGCGCCGGGTCGAGACCATCTCGCGCGAGTCGAACCTCGGGCTGGCCGCCCACGGGGACTCTCGCGAGGAAGAGATCTCCGGCAACGGGCGCTTCGTCGTCTTCCGCACCGACGCCGTGAACCTCGGCGGCCCCATCGTCGCCAACGAGAACATCTACGTCTACGACCGCAAGAGAGACCGCGTAGAACTCGTGTCTCGGCGCTCGAAGAAGGCCGGCGGAGGAGGCGCCAACCAGAACTCCGACGGGCCTTCGATCTCCGCCAACGGCCGTTACGTCTCCTACCAGACGCGGGCGACCAACCTCGGCGGGCCGATCAAGGACGGGGGCTACGCCAACGTCTACGTCTACGACCGCAAGGAGAAGCACGCCTTGCTTGTCTCGCGGCGCTCGCACGGCGGCAAGGGCGGCAACAGCAACTCATTCGAGACGTCGCTCGCCCCCGGCGCCCCTGTGGTCGTCTTCGAGAGCCAGGCCCGCAACCTGGGGGGGCCGATCAAGCCGGGGGCCAGCGCCAACGTCTACGCGTACGACTGGAGCACGGAGCGGATCGAGCTGGTCTCGCGCCGAAGCGGCGGGGGCGGGGGCGTCAACGCGGCGGCCGACCTCCCCGACGTCTCGGCCGGCGGCAGGTTCGTCGTCTTCGAGACGGAGGCGACGAACCTGGGAGGGCCGCTGCAGACGGCACGGAACCTCTACCTTCACGATCTCAAGACGGGCCGCACGTCGCTCGTCTCGCGCGAGTCCGAGGCCAACGGCGGCGAGGGTGCGGACGCCGCCTCATCATCCGCGGTCATCTCCAACTCGGGCCGCTTCCTCGCCTTCCAGACGCAGGCGACCAACCTGGGCGGGCCGATCGATGCCTCCGCCAACATCTATGTCTACGACCGCAAGCGAGAGCGAGCGATCCTCGCCTCGCGCGCGACGGACGGGGGCGCGGGAGCGGACGACTACACCTCGGAGCCAACCATTGCCGGCGCCGGCAGGTTCGCCTCCTTCTCCACCCCCGCGATGAACATCGACCCGCCGGACGAGCCCGCCTACCACGGGAACTTCCCGCCGGCCACCAACGTCTACCGCTTCCAGTTCGCACCCTGAGCGGACCCGCGGACCGCGTTCCCGTGCTCGCCCCGGCTGGAGTGCGCCGTTTCAAGTCGGGGTAATCAGACGGTATTTGAACCGAGCAACGGTTCGGATGAGTCTGGTCGCCGGAGACGCCGCGGGGCAGGCGCCCGCTCACGCCGGGATCGGAAAGTTACGCCGGACGATGCCGAGCGGAACGTCCTTGCCTCGCTCCCGCATGCTTTCGACGTAGAGCGCGATCGCCTCCTCGGCGTTGGCGGTGGCCTCCTCCATCGTCTCACCCTGCGTGACCATGCCCGGCAGGTCGGGTGAATACACCGTGAAGCCGCCCTCTGACTGGGGCTCGAAGACCACCTCGACTTCGTGTGACTTGCTCATGTCTTCAGGATACGCGTCGGTCGGCCGTCACTCAACGCCCAGGCGCTGCGTGCCTTCACGGCGTCGTTCTTCCCGTTCGGCTTTTGAACCGAGCAACCGTGCGGACGATCCGCCAGTTGCACGACTCGCTCCAGTAGTCTCTCCCATCAGAGCACTACGATCGACGCGACGTCGATCTGAGGCGCAATGTACCCGCTGGTAGCGTCCGCGGATGGCCGTCGCCGACCAGGAGATCGTGAATCCGGAAATCGGTGAGCGGATCCGCTTCGTGCGGACGGCGGCCGACACGGAAGGGGCCCTTCTCGAAACCGAGCAGTGGCTTGCGCCTGGTGGGGCGGTCGCCATCCGGCACATCCATCCCGAACAGGAGGAGTGCTTCGCAGTGCTCTCAGGGTCGCTGCGGGTCGAGGTCGGACGCCGCGCCAGCATCCTCGGCGGAGGAGAGACGATCACGATCCCGGCCGGCGTTGCGCACCGCTTCGCAAACGCGGGCAAAGCGGAGGTCCACTTCACGGGCGAAGTCCGCCCCGCCCTGAGGACCGAGGAGTTATTCGAGCGCATGGCCGCGATCGCCGCTCGGGAGGGCGCAACACCAGATAAGCCGCTTGGCCTTGCTGTCCTGGCGCCGCTCTTGCTCGAGTACCGCCGCGAGGTCGCCGCGCCGCGGCTTCCGCTCCCGGTTCAGCTGATCGCGCTGGCGGCTATTGCGATGCTCGCCCGAGCCCGAGGGCGCAAGGAGCTTCCTCCGCTCGAGTCGTGACACCGCTCAAGAAAGCCACGGCTCGCGCGGGCAGGCAGCGTCAATGCTTGGTTGCTTAGTTGGGGCGACTGGATTTGAACCAGCGACCTTTCGGCACCCCAGCCGAATGCGCGAGGTGCGAGAGTAGGCTCGCCGAATAGCCCGGTCGATAGGCAAGGACCCCCCCGCCGCGTGGGCCTGTACCGCAGTCGGAGCGCCCCCCGGTCAGTGGACGCTCAGCAGCCGCCCGTGAAGTTCGGGTTCGAGACCGACCTCACGTCGTCGCGCGGATCGAACCGGCCTTTATCGGGGCTCGGGCCGCCCTTCACCTCGTCCTTCGTGCCGTCCTTGGCAAGGAGCTTGTCGTTGCCGGCTTCGCCCTTCAGGTCGTCCTTGTCAGCTCCACCGTCCAGACAGTCGGCCCCGTCCGCGCCCAGGAGGCCGTCCCTCCCGCTGCCACCGTCGATCGTGTCCGAACCACCCTCGCCGTAGATGGTGTCGTTGCCGCCGAGGCCGAAGATGGTGTCGTCCCCGGAGCTCCCGCAGATGACGTCGTTCCCGGAGGTGCCCTGCGTGGTCTGACCCGGCTGGGTGATCTGGATCGTGCAGGCGAAGTCGTCCAACAGGAGACGAAACTCGTAGCTGCCGGCAGCGAAACCATTGGATCTCACCTGGCTCGTGCCGTCCGCACGGACGTCCGCCTCCATGGAGTAGAAGCCGGGAGCGAGGGTGCCGCTCTGGTTGAAGCTCATCGCCGCTGGGGCTCCGCAGCCCTGCGGCGAGGCCACGAGGAACTCGAAGATGTTTGCCTCGGCACCCGGGTCCAGCAACGCCCCGACCCGGCTGCACGAAGAGTTGGGATCCCCGGAAACGCGCATCGACCCCAACACGGAATAGGCGACGAGCGAGTCGACGCTGAAGCCGACGTCCAGCCTGCCTCCCCCGAAGGCGCTGAACCGGTGGTCCGGAGGATCTTGGGTGTACAGGGCGTCCCCAGCTGCCCGGGACACGATCCGGCCCAGCTCCCCGGTGGGCGCGAACAGCGAGGTGTTCTGGGAGCTGTGGGCCGTGATCTTGCCGTGCGCAGCCCTGAAGTGGGCCGTCGCGCGCTTGTCGAAGCTATTGAACCCTTCATCGGACTTCGCGTCCTCGTCACATTCCATGTCCCCGCAGCCCTCGGCTTCAATGCTCGCCTCGGATTCGATCAGCCTCTTCGCCGCCGTGTCGGCCGGGGCTGTGCTCGCCACTGATGAGCCTCCGAGCGACACGGTGAAGAGTGCGACAGCGAGTGCATGTCGACTGATCACGCTCATCCTCCCTACATGGCGATCCTACCATTGAGTGGCTCCCGGCTGGGAATCTCGCTGAGCAGCTCAGACGTTTGCCAAACCTGGCCGAGTCGCTGCGTGGGACTCCAGCCGAATCAAGGGTCAGATATTCACGTCATTCGACGTGCAGATCTCCTACGAAAGGCCGAACACCGCGTTGAACTCTCCGCAACCGTGTCCGAGGCTGTCGCAGATGCCTTCGAGAACGCAAAAGCCCTCCGGGCGGAGGACTCAGGCGTGGCAGTGACGGACATAGCGGGGGCCCAATTCGTTTCTCGCTACCACCGCAACACCCGCTCTTGCCCCAGGTTGCCCCCTCTCCGGGAGACAATTCCGTCCGCCCAGACGATCAGGATGCTGTCAGCCCGTCGAGGACGGGTCGGTACCGGGATTCGGCGGCTGCGAGGGTCTCGCACGGTCAGCGGGCTTGGAAGCCGCCACTCGAGCTTGAACTTGAGTTCTCGATCGAGGTCGTGGCCGAACGCCAGATCTCGGAACGACCCCAGCTGGACCGGCGAACTCGGGTCTCCGAGATCGAGGACGCTGTTGCGATCCGGTGAACGAACCGTCTGACGGAGCATCATCAGGAGGTGGTTGATGCTGGACTTGCCCGAACTGCCCTAGTTGCGTGCAGATTGGGCCCTCGAATGGGACCCTGAGCCGACCGACCGCTTCGGGCGGGGGCCGATCACGGTGCCCGCCGTCTCGCACGTGTGGCGACCGGACTTTGCTCACGACCGCTTTCACGCGAGGCTGTCGCACAAACCAAAATCGGGGTCCTGAGCGCTTTTCTGAGGCCTTCTTAGATTTCAGCCAGGGTGATGCTCATCTGGGGGGGTCGGCAGCTCGACAGCCGCGAGGTGACGGCGCTCGATGACGGCCGGAGCGCGCGCACCAGTGGCTCTCACGACGGCCCTTTGTGCAACAGCCTCACGCGTTAGCGACAGCGCAGGTGTTGCCGGCGCGCAAGAGAGCCAGTCATCCCGCTTCCATGCGTAGGAGCGAGCGGTGCTGCCGGGAGGCCTCGCGCACCGCCTCGGCGCAACCCACCGAGTCGCTCAGTCGGCCCTCATGCCCACGACGTTCACGTACTCGTAGGCTGCGAGGATCGTCCCGTCCGTCGCCCGATTGTGGCGCTGCACGATCTCCTCGAGCCCGGCCGTGTACTCCGTCCGCTGCGGCTCGTCGAGCGCGGCGAAAGTCTTGTTCGTGGGTCCGTACCAGGTGCGGTAGAGCTCGAGCCAGTCGCTGAACGAGGCGAGGCGCGTGCGCCAGACATGGTCGCTGAGGCGCAAAGAGCGCACGCGATCGCCGAACAGCTCGCGCAGGCCCGGGCCGCTCCCCCACTGGGTCGGCGGCCGGGCGCCTGGCGGTGGTTGGATGAAGCGAGCGTTGAGGCGGAAGATGTCGCCGATGGCGCTCGCCGGCGTCCAGCATGAGAGCCCGAGCGTTCCGCCGGGGCGCAGGACACGTAGGAGCTCATCCGCCGCGCGCCGCTGATCGACGGCGAACATCACCCCGAAGGTCGAAAGAACGGCGTCGAATGCGACGTCATCGAAGGGCAGGTCGTGGGCATCTGCCTCGACCCACTCGATTTCCAGCCCGTCGGCCTGGGCGCGGAGCTCGGCCCGCTCCAGCAGGGCCGGGACGAAGTCACAGCCGGTGCACAGTGCCCGGCGGCGGGCCGCGGCGAGCGTCGTGTTGCCCGCCCCGCAGGCCACGTCGAGCACTCGGTCCCCGGCCCGGACGTCGACCTCCTCGCAGAGGAGCTCACCGACGATGAGCTGCTCGACTCCGAGGCGGTGGAAGTCCCCAGTCGCCCAGGTCTCCTGCAGGCGTGCACTGATGGCGCTGAGGTCGGTCATCGACTGCTTCCTTCGCTCGGGCTCGGCCGCGCCCCGAGACCCTATCCGCTTCCGCGTGCCCGAGCGAGGCGAGTCACGCCGCCGTGGCGGGGGGAGTGCGACGATTGCGGGCGACGGTGAGCGATGACGCGGATCGGGGGGCTCGCCTGACGCTCTGGCGGCGGCTGGCGCGACGGCGGCTGCTCAGGATGGCCCGCAAACGCCTCGACGAGCCGCTCACGCCCGAGGATTGGGAGGCCTATTTCAAGCTCAACGCCCACACGGCCGCGCGCTTCGGCCAGCGGATGTTTCGCGCTCTCCCGACCAGCCCGGGCTGTGGGATCTGCGGCGCGCCATTCGCGGGTCTAGGCAGCCGTTTGGTACGGCCCTCGGGTACCAGACCTCCCGGAAGAACCCGCACCTGTGCGCGACATGCGTAGAGCTCTCACCCCCGGGGGATCACGATGGAGATCGGGGTCCTCTTCGCCGACATGCGCGGCTTCACGGAGCTCTCGGAGACCACCGATCCGCAGCAGGTGAGCGTGCTGCTGTGCCGCTTCTACGGATGTGCGGAAGACGTCCTCTTCCCGCAGGCGTTGATCGACAAGCTGATCGGTGACGAGGTCATGGGATCGGTCTGAACTTCGGCGAGGCGTTCGTCGGCAACATCGGCAAGCGGTCGCTGCACGACTTCACCGCCGTCGGGGACGTCGTGAACACCGCGTCCCGGTTGCAGGGCCAGGCAAGCGGTGGCGAGATCCTCCTCTCGAGTCGCCTCGCCGACAGACTCGCCGAGGCGCCCGGCGAACGCGTCAAGGTCGCTGTCAAGGGGAAGGTCCAGCCGATCGTGGCGCACCGCATCGCAGCCGCCAGGCGGGCGCCGCACCCGGTAGACCAACGCGGGCGTCTGTCCCGTTGATCCTGCTCGCGCTCCACACCATCGACACCGAGCCGCTTCCGCATTGCGCGGAGGCTGTCGCACAAACCAAAATCGAGGCTCTAAGCG
>JBKJZF010000225.1:0-7395 GCA_046715315.1 Solirubrobacterales bacterium
TCCATCTGCAGCTCGCCGTTCGAGCGCGGCCAGTCGGCGCGGGGGCGGTCACGGTAGATCTCGATTCCGTTGCCCTCCGGGTCGCGCAGATAGAGGGCCTCGCTGACGAGATGGTCGGAGGCGCCGGTGAAGCGCCAGTCGGCGCCTGCCACCCGGCGCAGCGCGGCGGCCAGCGCGGTGCGATCTTCCACCAGGATCGCCAGGTGAAAGAGGCCCGTCGTGGCCTGCGGGCGCGCCGGTGCATCCGGCGCCGAGACAAGCTCGACGAGGGTCTCGCACCCGGCGCCGAGGCGCGCCCGAGCGGCGTCGCGCTCGAGCGTCTCCAGGCCCAGCGCCCGCTCGTAAAACGACGCGGCGGTGTCCAGATCGCCCACCGCCAGGCTGACGGCGCCGATCCGGGTCTCGGCCGGAAGCTGTGCCTGAGGCTCGCCCACGCCTGTAACGATAGGTCGCCCGGCACGCCAGGCACCGCGACGCTTAATGAGAAATCCCTTGTACGTGAGCTTGTGCCGGGCGTAACCTTCTCGGTAACCATCGGTTAGGAAGAGAGAAGGGGATGCCGACAGCGACAACAGCAACCCGGGCCCGGGTTTCGCTGGCTCCTCTGCCGAGTCTCGCCGACGCAGACTTGGTGAGGAGGGCGCGCGATGGAGACGAACGTGCCTTCGAGGAGATTGTTCGCCGCTATCGCGCGCCGCTGATCCGTTACAGCGCCCGCCACGTCGGCCGCGATCACGCCGAGGATGTCACCCAGCACACGCTCAGCAAGGCGGCGATGCACCTGCGCGAGGACCCGCGGCCGATCCACCTGCGGGCATGGCTCTACCGGGTGGCCCACAACGCCGCGATCAACATGCGGACTCGCAAGGATTGGGGCCACGAGGAGCTCAGCCCGGAGATCGACGGGGTCCCGCAGCCCCCGGAGATCGCCGCTCAGCGCGGAGAGGTGCGCCAGGTGGTCTCCGACCTCGACCGGCTTCCCGAGCGCCAGCGGACCGCGCTCCTGCTCAGCGTCTTCGAAGGGCTCGGCTATGACGAGATCGCCGCCAGGCTGGACACCTCGCCGAACTCCGTCAGGGCGCTGCTGTCGAGGGCGCGCGCGCACCTTCGCAAGGCCGCCGCCGCGCTGGCGCCGCTGCCTCTGCTCCATGCTCTCGGTCGCAAGGTCTGGGGCCTGGCGAACGCCGCGGGGGGCGAGGGAGGGGCCGCAGCCGGCGGCTCCGTCGTCCAGGCGAAGCTGATGGCGATCGCGGCGACCACGGTGGTCGCGGGCGCGGCCACCGCCGGCAGCGCGAACTCGCAGGATCGTGACCCGCCCTCCAGCGGGGCCAGCGCCGTGCAGGCGCAGCCGGCCGCCGCCTCGGCCGGCGCGATCTCGCTGAACCCGGACACGCTGATCGCCGCAGCCAAGGCCGAGCGCTCGCCCTCGCCATCCGCTCGCGACGACGGCCCCGCCGGAGCGCCCGAGGCTCCGGCAGTCGAGCCCCCAGCCGCGGAGGAGCCGGTCGCCGAGCCGGCCCCCGCGCCGCCCGTCGAGGAGGCCCCGCCCGCGGAGGAGCCCCCCACAGACCCGGGCACCCCCAAGGACGAGCCCGACCCACCGCCGCCCGACGAGGAGCCTCCGCCCGACGGCAACGACCCGTTCACCGGTCAGGGCACCAACTCCGCGGCCGGCTTCATCGCCCCCCGGTAAGGGCCGTCGGGCACACCCGCGCGGGCGCTTCGTTGAGCTCGGGTTGATTTGGTCGTGGGCGCGTGCGCCCGAGGACCTTGCCGGTTCAAATGAACAGGCGCTTGCCGGTGCGAGCGCAGCGGCCAGCCCGGCCCGGTCGCGTCACCGGCGGCTTCGGCCACGGACATCAACCGTCTAGGATTGCGGCGCTGCCGCCCCCGAGCCTTGAGGTTTCACCGTGTCGAAGCTCCGCATCACGTTCCTGCTCCCCCTCGCCCTGGCCGCCCTGATCGCCGGCTGTGGCTCTGACGACGACTCGAGCGACGACTCGAGCTCCGAGGAGACGGCGACCGTCTCGCTCGACGACTGCACGCCCGCTCAGCTCGAGACGCTGAAGAGCGGCGAGCTGACGGTGGCGACGGACAGCCCCGCCTTCCCGCCCTATTTCGAGGACATGGATCCGACCAACGGCGGGGGTTTCGAGAGCGCCGTCGCCTACGCCGTCGCGGACACGCTGGGCTTCGCCGAGGCGGACGTCAACTGGGTCGTGGAGCCGTTCAACTCCTCCTACGCCCCCGGCCCGAAGGACTTCGACTTCGACGTCAACCAGATCTCGATCACCTCCAAGCGCGCCGAGCAGGTCGACTTCTCCGCGCCCTACTACGCGGCCAAGCAGGCAGTGGTCGCGCTGAAGGACTCGGAGATCGCCGACGCGACCTCGCTCGCGGACCTCGCCGACGCCTCGATCGGCGTCCAGATCGGGACCACCAGCCTCGAGGCCGTCGACGCCTCGATCGAGCCCTCGACCGAGCCGCAGGTGTTCGACAACTCGAACGACGTCGTCAGCGCCCTCAAGCAGGAGCAGGTCGATGCGGTCGTCGTCGACGTGCCCACGGCGTTCTTCCTGACGGCGGTGCAGGTGCCCGAGGCGACCACGGTCGGCCAGTTCGCAGCCCCGGGCGGCGACGAGTGGGGCGCGCTGCTGCAGAAGGACTCGCCGCTGACCGACTGCGTCTCCGCCGCGATCACGGAGCTCTCCGACTCCGGCGAGCTCGCCGAGATCGAGCAGACCTGGATCGCCGAGAAGACGGACGCGCCGGTGCTCGAGTAGCACCGGCCGCCCTCACACAGCTCCCGTGAGCGACGCCGCCGGCACCACCCCCGGGCCGGCGGTCCCGGATCGCCGCGCCGAGCGCGCGGCCGCACGTCGTGCCCGCACCCTGCGCCACCGGGGGATCGCGATCGCCTCGACGGTCGTGGTCCTGGGCGGGCTGGCGGTGCTGCTTCTGACCAGCCCGGGGTGGCCGGTCTTCCGCGACGCCTTCTTCGACCCCGAGATCTTCCGCGACTCCTTCCCCGGAATCCTCGAGGCCTTCTGGCTTGACATCCGGGTCTTCATGATCGTCGAGGTGGTCGTGCTGATCGTGGGCCTCGCCGTCGCCCTGGTGCGCACCGTCGATGTCCCGGCGCTGTTCCCGCTGAGGATCCTCGCGGTCGTCTACACCGACGTCTTCCGCGGCATCCCTACGATCCTGCTCGTCTACCTGGTCGGCTTCGGGGTTCCCGCCATCGCCCTCGGCGAGAGCGCGGACGGCTCGCGGCCGCTGGAGTGGCTCCCGACCGAGCCGGTCGTGCTCGGCGGCCTCGCCCTCGCCCTCTCCTACGGCGCCTACGTCTCGGAGGTCTACCGAGCCGGCATCAACTCCATCCACCGCGGGCAGCGCGACGCCGCCCTGGCGGTCGGCCTCACCGAGCGCCAGGCGCTGCGCCGCGTGATCGTGCCTCAGGCCGTCCGCCGGGTCGGCCCGCCTCTGCTCAACGACTTCATCGCCCTGCAGAAGGACGTGGCGCTGATCGCGATCATCGGCGTCACCGGCGAGGCCTTTCGCCAAGCGCAGATCGATACCTTGGCGGCCTTCAACTACACGCCGCTGGTCGCAGCGGCGGCGCTCTACCTCCTGATCACGATCCCGATGGCGCGACTGCTCGACCGCTGGGGGCTAGGGGGGCAGACCCGATGAGCCGGCCCGTGCTCGAGTTCCGCGGCGTGACCAAGTCCTTCGGCGATCTCGTGGTCCTTCACGGGATCGATCTCGCCGTCCGCGAGCACGAGGCGGTGGCGGTGATCGGCGCCTCGGGGTCGGGCAAGTCCACCCTGCTGCGCTGCGTCGACCTGCTGGAGGACATCGACGACGGGGACATCTTCCTCGACGGCGAGGTGATCACGGATCCCTCGGTGGACCCCGTCGGAGTGCGCCGCAAGCTCGGGCTCGTCTTCCAGGCCTACAACCTCTTCCCCCACCTGAACGTGATCGACAACGTGCTGCTGGGGATCGTGCAGGGGCACGACGTGCCGCGCGCCGAGGCGACGCTGATCGCGCACAAGCTGCTCGAGCGCTTCGGCATGGCCGGGCGAGAGAACGATCTCCCCGATCGCCTCTCCGGCGGCCAGCAGCAGCGCGTTGCGATCGCCCGCGCCTTCGCCACCCGCCCGCGGGCGATGCTGCTCGACGAGGTCACCAGCGCCCTCGATCCCGAGCTGGTCGGCGAGGTCCTGCAGGCGGTGCGCGACCTCAAGGACGAGGGGGTGACGATGCTCCTCGCCACGCACGAGATGGGCTTCGCCCGCGAGGTCGCCGACACCGTCTGCTTCCTTAACGAGGGCCGCCTGGTCGAGGTCGGCCCGCCGGAGCAGGTCTTGGAGGCGCCGGTCGAGGACGAGACCAAGCGCTTTTTGCGCCGCCTGCTCGCGGCCGGGCGCGCCTAGCTCAGGCGAGCTCGGGCCGCAGGTAGGGATGCTTGCCGGTGGCCCGCGCCAGCGCGGCGACGCTCCCGAGCGCCGCCCGCTGCGCCCAGGGCGGAGGGCCGGCGAGGAAGGTGCCCCCGAGCAGCAGGTCGTGGATCGTGAGCACGTTCTGCAACCGGCTGCGAATGTCGCCGTTGTCCTTCAGCTCCCCGCGCTGGGCGAACGCGAACAGCGTCTCGAAGAACCCCTGGACGCCTCCCAGCAGCTCGGGCAGGGGCTCAGGCGAGACGATCAGCTGGCGCACACGCAGCGGGCCCGAACCCGCGTTCCAGGGGTGCCCGTGCGGGGTCGAAGCCGCGACCGTGTAGGTGTGCGGAGCGTTCTGGGTCCGCTCGGTCCCGTCGAGCCGGTGGCCCGCCGTGCCCTCGACCACCGTCCAGACCTCGGGCCCGTCGGGGTGGTAGTGATCGGCCGCCGCCAGCCTGCCGCCCGCGGGGATGGACCACTCCATCTCCAGGCGCCGGCCCTCGCTCGCGCCCGGGGTCATCGCCAGGGTCATCCGCAGGCCCGACGGGTCGGTGAGGGAGTCTCCGGGCTCGCCGACGCGCATCAGCTTCGGCTGCATGGCCACGATCGTATCCCCGATACGGCCCGAGATCATGGCTCGCGGGGCTATGATTGGTGCACATACGGGGGCGTTCCAGATTCGACGTGAAGCTGGACCGTTCCGGTGTTGCGAGTCGAGGATCCGGGTTGGCCTCGTTAAATACCCCCGGAAACCATAAGTGCGAACTCTGAACATGAGTTCGCCCTCGCTGCTTAGGCAGTGAGGGTAGTCGCGCCGGGTGGCCCGCGTCCCGGGTCGCGGCTTCATTAGCGGGCTCACCCCAAAGGTAAGACCCTCGACCCGAGGGGGACATTGAAAGGAGGGTGTGGCGCCGGCAACGTGTCCCGCGGATTGACCAAGCCGAACGCCGAGATCAGACTCCGACGGGAATGCTCGTAGTAAGCACCGGAACAGGCTTTGCGGACGCGGGTGCAAGTCCCGCCGCCTCCACTGAAACCCCGCACCCTGAAGCTACATTTACTGAAGCGATGGACGATGGGGTCGCGATGAGCGAGACAGCCCTAACCACCTGGGGAGGCGATCGGCCGCCCGAGCCCCCCTACGAGCCCGTTCACCCGGGATCGGGCCGGGGCTCGGGCTGGCGCGAGCGCCTGCGCCGCGGGTTCGGCCCGGTGGCCGCAGGCGCGGTGCTGCTGGCGACCAAGGGCAAGGCGCTGATCCTGCTGCTGCCGAAGCTGAAGATCTTCACGACCTCGGCGACGATGCTCGTCTCGATCGCCGCCTACGCGCTGATCTGGCCATGGACGTTCGCGCTCGGCTTCGTGCTGCTGTTGTTGCTGCACGAGCTGGGGCACGTGATCCAGCTTCGCCGCGAGGGGATCGAGGCCTCGGCACCGATGTTCATCCCCTTCCTCGGGGCGGTGGTGGCGGCGAAGTCGCTGGGCGACGATGCCGCCGCCGAGGCACGGGTCGGGCTCGCCGGGCCGATCCTCGGCACGATCGCAACCTTGATCCCGCTCGGCATCTACGCGGCCACCGGGGACGACTTCTGGCGGGCGCTGGCCTACGTCGGGTTCTTCATCAACCTCTTCAACCTGCTGCCGGTGCTGCCGCTTGACGGCGGCCGGGCGATGGCGGCGCTGAGCCCGTGGGTGTGGCTCGCGGGGTTCGCCGGGCTGGTGGCGCTGACCTTCCTCTTCCCCAACCCGATCATGATCCTGATCCTGATCTTCGGCGGGCTCGAGAGCTGGCGGCGGTGGAAGCAGCGCAACACCCCCGAGAGCCGGGCCTACCACACGATCCCGGGACGCACCCGGGCGCTGATCGCGCTCGTCTATGTCGGCCTCGCGGTGGTGCTGGCGCTCGGCGTCTCCGAGACCTTCCTCGAGCGCTCCTTCAGCGACGTCTGAGAAGGGCTCTAGCTCGGGTCCGGCGGCGGCGGCTCGTCGATCGAGCTGACGACGTCGCGCGCGCGCTGTTCGGCCTGCGCGGCCCGCTCCTCCGCCTCGGCGATGCGGTCGAGCAGCTCGCGAAGCTCGCCCTCCCGGCCCGCCTCCTCGGACTTGATTCCGACCAGCCGCTCGGCGCGAGCGGCCCGCTCCTCCGCCTCGGCGGCTCGGCTCTCGACCATCTCCAGGCGCTGGGTCGCCTGCTCGAGCGCCTCCGCCGTGCGGCGCTGGCTCTCCAGCAGACGCTGCTCGGCCCGCTCGAGCTCGTGCGCGAACCGGGTCTCCTGCTGGCGTCCCTCGACGAGCTGGCGCTCGGCGTCGAGCAGCTCCCGCAGCAGCGCGTCACGGGACGACTCGTCTCCGCCGGCGACGGCGGGCGGAGGCTCCTTTGCGGCCAGCTGGAACTCCTCCGCCTCCTGGATCCTCTGCTCCGTCTCAATCCGGACGCGCTCGGACTCGGCTCGCAACCGATCTTCGTCGCTCCCGCGCTCGGCCTGCTCGAGGCGCGCCATCGCCTCCCGCTCGGCCGCCTCGCGAATCAGGCGCTCGTCCAACCCTGGGGTGGGGGGGATCGCCTGCTCCGGCTCCACGGCCTCGGCGGCCGCCGCTGCGAGCACGGGATCCACCGTCGGCGCGAGATCCACGGCGGCAGGCGCGGGGGCCGGCGGACCCGCCTTCTCGGCCGCCTTGCGGTTCTTCGCCGCGCGTTTCTCGGCGGCCTTGCGCTCCTTGAGGACCGCCTTCTCGGCGCGCTTTTGCTCCCGCGCCGCCTTGCGTGCGGCGGCGCCGGGAGAGGGCGTCAGGCGGAATGACGAGCGCTTGGGCTGTTCCGGCATGGGCTGAGCGGACAGAGGCTCCGCGACCTTGGGCTCGGGCGGGGCCTGGGGCGGCTGGGGGGCGGCCTGCCCGGGCGGCGCGACGGCGGGCGGCTCGCCCGGCGAAGGCGTCGACTGGCCAGGCT
>JBKJZF010000226.1:0-8497 GCA_046715315.1 Solirubrobacterales bacterium
GGCACGAGCAGGACGCCGAGCGCGATCGGGATCGCGATCAGGGTCAGGTAGGCGAGGGCGATCGCCGGGCCCCGCTTCATGGACCGATGCAGCAGGTTCACGGGGCCGGTCATGGCGACGGCGATGAACGCCGCGATCACCAGGAACGAGATCGGCTCGCGCAGCCGGTAAATGATGTACAGCGTCAGCGCGGCGACGATCACGATCACCACGGTGCGGGTGACGATGCGCGTGGTTAGGTGCTCGGCATTCATGCCACCGTCCTGATTCGGCGGCTCCCGGCCATTTCCTCGCACCGGGGCCCCTCGACCCGGACAAGCAACGGGCCGGGATCACTCCCGGCCGGTTGCGTCAACTCTGTGGAGAGGCGGGTTCTCGGCGATCGTGCGGTGCGGGAAGAGCCCGATCTGCTGGATCACGTAGCCCATCTCGCGTCGGAGGTCGGCGGGGGTGCGCCGGCGAACCGAGGTGCCGCCGACGAGGATGTCGCCCTCGGTGATCTCGACCATGCGGTTGACCATCCGCATCGCGGTTGTGTTGCCGCACCCCGAGGGCCCGACGAGGACGCAGATGTCACCAGCCTCGATCTCGAGGGTGAGCGCCTCGACCGCGGGGCGCTCGGCGCCGGGGTAGCGCTTGCTGGCGGCGCGGAAGCTGACCGCGAGGGCCTCGGCGTTCGCGCTCACCGGCCCAGCTCGAGCTCGTATTCGAGCCAGCGCTCGCCCTCGGCGCCGACCGCTTCGTAGACCGACTGCGCCCGCTCGTTGTCGATCGCGGTCGTCCACATCAGGCACGGAGCGCCGCCGGACCGGGCCCGCTCGGCGCAGGCCTCGATCAGGGCTCGCCCGGCTCCGCCGCCGCGGGCATCGGGCGCGATGAACAGGTCCTCCATGATCGCCACCCGGGCCGCGCGCAGGCTCGACCACTTCCAGCCGACCGCCGCGAACCCCACGGGGGTGCCGGCGTCGTCACGGGCGACCAGCAGCATCCCCTCGGCGTCGGGCACGGCGATCAGCGCCCGCGCCATCTCCATCAGCCCCTCGTCGGGCGGGGAGACCCCGTAGAAGTCGCAGTAACCTCGCATCAGGGGCAACACGGCCCCCAGGTCATCGTCTCGGGCGGAGTCGATCTGCATGAGGGAATGGAACCACAGGACCGGCCTCGAGCGGGGCGACGCGCTGAGGGACCAGGCGAAGCTCAGCCAGGATGCCCCGGAGGCGCCGAGCGAGCTCTCGCGGCGAAGCTGGTGATGATTGATTCCACGGCCTCGCGTGCGCGAGGGTGCGCGGGACCGAGTCCGGGCGTGGACGGGGGACGAAGCCCGTGCCCGGAGGCACGGGCGAGGACGACGGGCGCGATCCGGCGACGGTATCCGCGCGTCATTCGCGTGCGTGACGCCGTGGGATCACTCATCTGCTAGATCCGCTCGGCCGCGGGGGAGCTGAGGCGCTCGACGTTCAGGCGCCCGCGCCAGTCGGGCTTGGCCGCGACCAGCTGCAGGTCCATGATCCGGGCCTCGTGGAAGCCCGCCTCCGAGAGCGCCAGCCAGAGCGTCCACAGCCGGCGGAAGCGCTCGTCGTAGCCGAGCTCGTCGAGCTGGGCCGCGGCCGCGACGAAGCGCCGGCGCCAGTGGCGCAGGGTGAGCACGTAGCTGGGGCTGATGTCCTCGAGCCAGATCGTGCGCATGTCGGTGACCCGGGCGAGGCAGCGCTGGATCACCTCCAGCGAGGGCAGGCAGCCGCCGGGGAAGATCAGCTGGTTGGCGAAGCTGCGGGCGTGCTTCTCGGCCGCGAAGGCGCCGTCCTCGACCGCGATCGCCTGCAGGAAGAAGAGGCCGTGAGGCTCGAGCAGCGCCGAGCAGCGCTCGAAGAAGGTGTCGAAGTACTGCCAGCCGACGGCCTCGATCATCTCCAGCGAGACGAGCTTGTCGTAGCTCCCGGAGAGGTCGCGGTAGTCGTCGCCGAGCACCGTCACCCGGTCGGAGACACCGGCCTCGCGGACCCGCGCCTCGGCGTAGGCGCGCTGCTCGCGCGAGATCGTCGTCGTCGTCACCCGGCATCCGTAGCGGGTCGCCGCGTACACGGCCATCCCGCCCCAGCCGGTCCCGATCTCGAGCAGGTGGTCGTCGCCGACCAACTCCAGCCGCCGGCAGATCCGCTCCAGCCTGGCGAGCTGGGCCTGCTCGAGGGTGGCGTCGGGGCGCTCGAACAGCGCCGACGAGTACATCATCGTCTCGCGGTCGAGGAACTGCTCGAACAGCCGGTTGCCGAGGTCGTAGTGGGCGGAGATGTTGCGTCGTGCGCCGGAGCGCGTGTTCAGCAGCGGCAGCTGGCGGATGCCCCAGACGGGACGCGACAGCGGGGCGAGGCGGCGCCGCAGCGGGTCGGCCCGCCGGATCTCGCGCGCGGCGAGGCGGCAAAGGCCGACGATGTCGTCGGTCTCCCAAAGCCCGTCGGCGTAGGAGGTGCCGAGCGCGACGCTGCGCCCGCGGGCGAGCTCGACGTAGGCCCGGGGCGAGCGGACCTCGACCCGGATCGCCGGACGGGCGGCGGCGCCGAGGACGACCTGGCGGCCCGACCAGGTCTCGTGCAGCTCGAGCCGGCCCGAGCGCAGGCCTCGAAGCGTCCGGTGGACGATCGCCCTGGCGGCGCGCTCGGACGGCCGCGGACGGTCGGCGGCGGCCATCAGCTCGCTCCCCAGGGGGTGTTCGTGACCTCCGCGATCACGGCCTCAAGGGTATCCCCGTCGCGCTCGCGTCGCCGCCTCGAGGGCGCTCCAGAGGCGCTCGCGGTCGGCGCTGGACTCGCGGGTGCGCGACAGCCGGTGGGTCGGGTGCCACGGTCCAGTCGAGGGCTCGATCCAGTGCGCGGGTGAGCACGGTGGCCGCCAGATTGGCATGCAGATTGGCATGTATTGTGTGCGTCGGCCATGGAAGGTCTAGTCGGGGAGGAACCGCGCCGGAGGCGAGCCGTGCGGATTGCATCACTCGCGATCATCGCTGCGCTCGCATGCGCGGTCGCGCTGCCCTCGCAGGCCTCGGCCACCGAGACGGTGGTCACCGAGCAGTTCAAGCTTCCGACCATCGGCGGCTTCGACGTGGCGCAGAACGTCAAGAGCAACGTTCCCCGGCCGCCAACGACCGCCGGCCACATCGTCAAGATGGAAACCGACATCGTCGACGCCGACGGCGACGCGATCCCGATCGATCGCCTGATGCTGCACCACATCGTCTTCCTCAACCAGGGTCGCCCCGACCAGAGCTGCAACAGCATCAGCGGCTTCGACGGGCTTCAGTCGGGCCCGGGCGTCGAGCGCTTCTTCGCCGCCGGCGAGGAACGGGCGAAGATGAAGCTGCCCGAGGGCTACGGCTACGACCTCGCCAACTCGGACGCCTACCCGGACAACTGGCACGTCATCTACATGGTGATGAACCACAAGCCGGACCCTGAGACCGATGCCTACATCCGGTACACGATGACGATCGACGACGATCCGCAGATCCAGAGTGTGACGCCCTGGTGGCTCGACGCCGCCAACTGCAGCGCCGACCCGATCTACAACGTCAAGGGCGACGGCAAGGCGAGCTCCGAGAGCGTGCGCAGCCGCGACTTCACGCTCGATCAGAACCTCCTCGGCGCCGGCGGCGGCCGGATCGTCGCCGGCGGCGGGCACGTCCACGGCGGCGCCTACCGGCTCGACATCAGCCGGCCCAACTGCCAGGGCGAGGACGGCGACGACGGCCCGTTCTTCAGTTCGCTGCCGAAGTGGGGCGGGCCGGATCACCCCTTCTACCAGGTGCGCCCGATCCTGCACGAGCCCGGTCCCGTCAACATGAGCGCCTTCACGAGCGAAACCGGGTTCCCCGTCAAGGCGGGGGAGACCGTGCGCCTGGACTCCGTCTACGACGACTCCCAGCCGCACACAAGGGTGATGGGGATCTCGGTCGTCTACGTCGCCCCCGATCCGACGGTCACCTCGCTCTGCCAACCGCTCCCCCAGGACGTCGTGCACCTGGGCCCCGAGCCCGACGATCCCACCTACCTCGACGACCCGATCCCGTTCACGATCCCGCTGGTCGCCGAGGACCCCGACCCCTCCAACGCCAGCGGGTACACGGAGATCAAGAACCCGCCGGGTGAGCTGAAGAAGGTGAAGAACGGGACCAAGATCAAGGTGACGAACGCGAACGTGATCCCGAAGCCCAACCTGGAGATCCACAAGGGCGACTCGCTGAAGTGGAAGTTCCGCAACAGCAATACCAACCTCCACAACATCACCCTGGCCAACGGCCCCGAGGGGTTCGGCTCGCCGAACCTGAGCATGGACAGCTACGACAACCCCCGCACCTTCGAGCAGAAGTTCAAGCAGCCCGGCACCTACCGCCTCTTCTGCGCGCTGCATCCGACGCTGATGCACGAGCGCGTCGTCGTCAAGAAGTAGACCGACGCCCGCTCTAGCCTCGTCGTAGGCTTGCGGGTGTGGAGGCCACGCCGGCAGCCGGTTACGGAGGAGCGCTCACACCGCCGGTCGCCGTCAGCCAGAACCCGTTCGTCCGCATCGCCCAGGACCTGCGAGGAGAGTGGCGCACGCGCGGGCGCTATCCGCCCGGGCCCACCCACCTCAGCGTCAAGAACACCTACGGCATCGTCCGCGACCCGCTGCCGATCCTGCTCGGCCTCTACGAGCGCCACGGGCCGATCTTTACCACCCGTCTGTTCCACGGCAAGCAGGTGTGGATGCTCGGTCCCGAGGCCAACCAGTTCGTGCTCGTCTCCCACCCCGAGAACTTCGTCTGGCGCGAGGGCAACTTCGCCGACCTGATCCCGCTGCTCGGGGACGGCCTGCTGACGATCGACGGCGCCTACCACGACCGCGCCCGGCGGATCATGATGCCGGCGTTTCACCGCGAGCAGATCGACGCCACGACCGCGGTGATGGCGGCCGAGACCGAGCGGGCAACCGCGGACTGGGCCGAGGGGCAGGTGGTCGACGTCTACGAGTGGATGCGCGACCTGGCGATGCGGATCGCGATGCGGGCCCTGCTCGGGCTCGATCCGGACGACTCCAGCCACGGCGAGGCCGCCGCCCGCCACTTCGAGCTGGCGCTGGCCTTCTACGGCACCGACGCCCACCAGCGGGTTCGCCGCGACCGGCGCAGCCCCTGGGCCCGGATGCTGCGCTCGCGCCGCGTCCTCGACGAGATCGTCTTCGGCGAGATCGATCGCCGGCGGGCGCGTCCGGCCGGCCGCATGGACGTCCTCTCCCTGCTGCTGGAGGCGCGCGACGAGGACGGCTCGCGGCTGAGCGACCAGGAGGTCCGCGACCAGGTGATGACGCTGATGTTCGCCGGACACGACACCTCGACCTCGACCGTGACCTTCCTGCTCTACGAGCTCGCCCGCAACCTCGGCGCGCGCGAGCTGCTCGAGGCCGAGGTTGACGAGGTGCTCGGCGGGCGGGCGCCGGGGGCGGAGCGGCTCGATCGCGAGCTGCCCTACCTGGAGGCGCTGATGGACGAGACCCTGCGGCTTTACCCGCCCGCCTGGATCGGCCCCCGCCGGGCGGCGCGCAGCTTCGAGTTCGGCGGCCACGAGGTACCGGCCGGCGCCTACGTCAACTACTGCTCGTGGGCGAGCCACCGGCTCCCCCACGTGTTCGAAGAGCCCGACGCATTCCGGCCCGAGCGCTTCGAGCGGGAGCGCAAGACCGCCCTGCCGCGGGGCGCCTACGTGCCCTTCGGCGCGGGCTCGCGAATCTGCCTCGGCAAGCGCTTCGGCCAGACCGAGGTGAAGCTGGTGGCGGCGATGCTGGCGCAGCGCTTCAGGCTCGAGCTCGCGCCCGGCCACGAGCTGACCGTGCGCCAGACACCCACCCTCGGGCCCGACGGCGGGCTGCCGATGACCGTGCGCGTGCGCGGATAGGGTCCGCCCACTCGTGAATGCTCGCAACGGAGATCGCCGCCACCTCTCGGTCGGCATCGTCGGGGCCGGCTTCGGGGGCGTGGGGATGGGCATCCGCCTCGCCCAGGCCGGCTACGACGACTTCACGATCTTCGAGCGCGGTGAGACCGTCGGTGGCGTCTGGAGGGCGAACACCTACCCCGGCGCCGCCTGTGACGTGCCCTCGCACCTCTACTCGTTCTCGTTCGCCCCCGGCCACGACTGGTCGCGCCGCTACGCGCCCCGGGAGGACATCCTTCGCTACCTCGAGGCCTGCACCGACCGCTTCGGGCTGACTCCCCACCTGCGCCTGGGCACCGAGGCGACCTCGGCGAGCTTCGACGCCGACGCCGGCCAGTGGGCGCTGACCACCGACTCCGGCTCCGAGCACCGCTTCGACATCCTCGTCACGGCCTGCGGACAGCTCTCGCGGCCGGCGACCCCGCAGATCCCGGGACTCGACTCCTTCCAGGGCCCGGCGTTTCACTCCGCCGAGTGGGACCACTCCCACGACCTCGCGGAGCAGCGCGTCGCCGTGATCGGCACCGGCGCCAGCTCGATCCAGTTCGTGCCCGCGATCGCCCCGCTGACCGGGCATCTGACCATCTACCAGCGCTCGGCGCCGTGGATCCTGCCGAAGGCCGACCGCGCCTATCCCGAGTGGGAGCGGCGCCTGTTCAGGCGCTTTCCCGCGCGAGTGGCCGCCAGCCGGCTGGGGATCTTCGCGGCGCTGGAGGGGGCCACCTACGGGTTCACCGGCACGTCCTGGGTGATGCGCCCGGCGCGCGCCGTCGCCGACCGCTTCCGCCGCAAGGACCTCCCCGATCCCGAGCTGCGCGCGGCAGCGACCCCCGACTACGAGATCGGCTGCAAGCGGATTCTGGTCACCAACGACTGGTACTCGACGCTTCGCCGGCCGGACGTGGACCTGATCAATGGCCCGGTCGAGCGGATCACGGCGAACGGGGTCGTCGGGGCCGACGGCGTCGAGCGCGAGGCGGACGCGATCATCTTCGGCACGGGCTTCCGAAGCCACGACTTCGTCACCCCGATGGAGGTCCGGGGGCTGGGCTCGCGCGAGCTGAACGAGGTCTGGGCCGGCCGCGCGGAGGCGTTCCTGGGCACCACCGTTTCGGGGTTCCCGAACATGTTCGTCCTCTACGGGCCGAACACCAACCACGGGGCGGGCTCGGTGCCCTACACGCTCGAGTGCCAGATCCGCTACGCGCTCGACGGCGTCAGGCGCCTGCGCGAGGGCGGCTATCGCTACCTCGAGCTGCGGCCCGAGGCCCAGGAGCGCTGGCGGGAGGAGATGGAGGAGCGCAGCCGCGAGACGGTGTGGATGTCGGGCGGGTGCTCCAACTGGTACGTGACCGCCGACGGCGTCAACACCAACAACTGGCCCGGCTCCTGGCTGGAGTTTCGCCGGCGCACCCACCGCATCAACCCCGGCGACTACCGGGTCGCGGCCTAGCGGCCGGGCGCCGCGTTCAGCAGAGCCGCCGCCTCCAGCTCGACGCCCTGCGCCAGCGCCTCCAGGTCGTCGACCACGCCGGGGTCGGCGCAGAACCCGAAGCACAGCCGCCCGGCGATCGAGACCACCGCCACCCGCAGCGCGTGGCGCTCACCGATCTCGGCGAGGCTGTGCACCGACTCCACCGGGGCGCCACGGATGCTGACCGGCCCTCGCGGCCCGGGGACGTTGGAGACGTTGAGGGCGAAGCGGCGCGGGCTCTGCTCGAGGCGGTCGCAGAAGCGTTGCAGCCGGGGGGAGGCGCGGCCGAGGTCGCGCAGCATCTCGTCCATCTCCTCGGCGTCGTGAGCGGCCTTGCGCGCCGCCGTCGCCGCGTGGACCGCGCCCAGGCGGGTCACCGGGTCGGCCTCGCCCAGCGGCAGCGCCAGGGTGAAGAACGAGTCTCGGTTGCCGGCGTCGTCTCCCTCGTGATGGAGGCTGACCGGGACCTTCACGCGGACGGCGCCGAGCGACCCGTGGTGGGCTTCGATCCAGCGGCGCAGGGCGCCGGCGACGATGGTCAGGACGGCGTCGTTGACGGTGGCGCCGAGCGCCTTCGCGGCCGCGTGCAGCTCGTCCAGGGGAGCCGAGGCGAACTCCACCCGTCGCTGCCGCCCGATCGCTCCGTCGAACGGCGAGCGGTGCCGCGAGCTCGCGAACTCCCGTTCGAGAAAGCCCGCGAGGTGGCCGCGGCGGCGCTCCTCGTCGGCCCCGGCGTGGGCATGGGCGGCGCCGGCGGGCGCCGGAGCCTCGGCGGCCTCGGGGTCCCAGAGCACGGCGCTGGCGTAGCGCATCGCCGTGGTGCCGTCGGCGACCGCGTGGTGCAGCCGCCAGACCACGGCCAGCCGGCCCCCCTCCAGCGGCAGGGCGTCGATCTGCCACAGGGGACGCCGCCGATCGAGCCGTTGCGCAAACAGCCGCGAGACCTCGCGGCGAAGGCCGGCATCGTCCAGCGGCGCCTCGGCTTGCGCCGCGACGACGTGCGCGGTGACCGCGAAGGCCTCGTCGGGCACCCAGGCGGGCGCGGCGGCGCTTGGAGACAGCC
>JBKJZF010000227.1:0-15499 GCA_046715315.1 Solirubrobacterales bacterium
GGCGGTCCGCATGGGCGAGCGGCTTGTCGGCGGCGTCCCTGGCGGCGCGGCCCGCGCGCTCGACGGCGGCGCCGGCGCGCTTCCGGGCCGGCTCGACCCTTGTCTCGACCTCCTTGCGGGCCTGCTCGAGCAGCTTCTCGAGGTCGTGCATGAGATCGTCGGTCTGCTGTCGGCCGCGACTGACGAGGCGGCTGACGAGCTCGTTGGCGTCGCCGCGGGTCATCCGTCCGCGCTCGACGGCGTCGTCCACGACCTCCTGGAGTCGGTCACGGGAGAGCGTGACGCTGCGGTCGAGGGCGTCACGAAAAGCCTGCACGCTCTTGTCGCTGCGTCCGGCGGCCGCCGGACGCGACGCCGAGCTCTTGCTGGTCGTTCGCTTGGCGGTGCCCTTGCTCTTCGCCGCCGCCTTGCTCTTCGCGCCGACCTTCTTCGCCGGACCCTTCTTCGAACCACTCTTGGCCTGCGCCATCAGCAATCTCCTTCGGTCACGCCCCGCAACGGGCTTGGGTGCTAACTATCTCACGCGCCGGGCTTCAGAGGCGGAAGCTGGCCTGCACCGGGGAGTGGTCCGAGGGGCGCAGCGCCAGGCCCTGCTCGCTCAGCTCCCTGGCCTGCGGCGGCCAGGCGCGGGCGGGCTCGGCCACCTCGAGGCCACGGGCGAGCAGGTGGTCGATCGCGTCGGGGTCGGCCGCAGCCGAGAAGCCGTAGCGTTCGCGCAGCTCGGCGAAGACCTCGCTCTGGCGTGGGCGGACGTTGAGGTCGCCGCCGAGCACCAGCGGGGCATCCCCTGCCCACTCGACGGCCCGGGCCGCCGCCGCGAGGATCTCCTCCTCCGCCATGGAGTCCGAGGTGCTGGCGTGGAGGTTGGCGACGCAGAGCCCGCTCGCCAGGCGGGTGAACGCCATCGCCCGTCGCTCCGGGCGGCCGCTCGGGCGCAGGGTCAGCTCGCGCCGCTCGGCGATTGGCCGGGCCGATTCGGCGCGGCGCACGAGGGTCGTGTTCGAGCCTCCCTCCCAGGAGGCGATCAGGTCCGGGTTGTGGCGTGCCAGCGCCGAGGTCAGCGGCAGCAGGGCGTTGCGGGCGGTCAGCGCGCGCTGGGCCTCGGCCTCACACGCCCGCGCCAGCGGCTCCGCGAAGCGCGGTGGGCACTCCTGCAGCAGTGCGATGTCCCAGCGCGCGCCGGCGAGCACCGCGGCGAACTCGTCGAACAGCTCCCGGTTGACCTGCACGTGGGTCGCGTTGCGCTCCGTCGTGCGAAGCAGCCGGGAGCGCAGGGTGAACAGCTTCGGGTCGGGCGGGAAGTCGCGGCCGTGGAACAGATTCCAGCTGAGCAGGCGCACCGTCATCCGCGAAGGCGTACCATGCCGCGCTTCCGATGGCCTTGAGCTTCCTCACCGGCGAGGAGATCGCGCCGCCCGAGCTCGCGGCGCTGCTCGATCGCGGGGCGGAGTTGAAGGCGGCCCGTGGGAGCGGCGAGGCGAAGCGGCCCCTCGACGGCCGCTCGGTCGCGCTCGTCTTCGAGCAGCCGTCGACCCGGACCCGGGTGTCGTTCGAGGTTGGGGTCGCCGAGCTCGGCGGCACGCCGGTGGTGCTGCGCGGAGACGAGCTGCAGCTGACCCGGGGGGAATCGGTCTCCGACACGGCGCGGGCCCTGTCGCGCTTCGTCGCGGCGATCGTCGTCCGCACCGCCTCGCAGGAGACCCTGGCCGAGTTCGCCGGTTCGTCGGAGGTGCCGGTGGTCAACGGGCTGACCTCCACGCACCATCCCTGCCAGGCGCTGGCCGACCTGCTGACCCTGCGTGAGCGCTTCGGCGCGCTCGAGGGTCTGGTCGTCGCCTACGTCGGCGACGGCAACAACGTCGCCCGCTCGCTCGCCCTGCTTGGGAGTCGCGCCGGGGTCGAGGTGCGCGTGGCCTCGCCTGAGGGCTACCGGCTGGAGCCCGGGCTGGCGGCGCTCGACACCGACGACCCGCTGCAGGCGGTGACGGGCGCCGACGCCGTCTACACCGACGTCTGGATCTCGATCGGGCAGGAGGCGGAGGCCGAGCGCCGCCGCGCCGACCTCGGGCCCTACCGCGTCGGCGAGGCGCTCGTCAGCGCGGCCTCCGAGCGCGCGATCGTCATGCATTGCCTGCCGGCGCATCCCGGCGACGAGATCACGGCCGAGGTCCTCTACGGCGAGCGGTCGGTCGTCTGGGACCAGGCCGAGAACCGCCTGCATGCGCAGAAGGCGCTGCTCGAGCTGCTGGTGGGCTGAGCCGGCGCCTGCTCCGGTTCGCTGGCGGCGACGGCCTGCGATGATCGCGCGGCTGATGAGAGGCCACGGATGAAGGTGAAAGCGGCGGTGCTGGAGCGCTTCGGCGAGCCCCTGGTGATCGAGGAGCTCGACCTGGCGGAGCCCGCCCGGGGCGAGGTGTTGGTGCGGCTGGTTGCCTGCGGCGTCTGCCACACCGACCTCTACACGGCGTCGGGCGCCGACCCGTCCGGCTACGCGCCCACCGTTCTCGGGCACGAGGGGGCCGGGGTGGTCGAGGCCGTCGGCGAGGGGGTCAGCCTGCTCGAACAGGGCGACCACGTGGTCACCCTGTTCTCCCCTCAGTGTGGCGAGTGTGTCCACTGCGTCGATCCCCGCACCAACCTGTGCATGGCGATCCGCGAGCAGCAGAGCAAGGGCTACCTGCCCGACGGAACGACACGACTTCGCCGCGATGGGGAGGAGATCCGGCACTTCATGGGCACCTCGACCTTGGCCGAGTACACGGTGATGCCGGAGATCGCGCTGGCCAAGATCGACCCCGAGGCCCCCTTCGACGGCGCCTGCCTGTTCGCCTGCGGCCTCTCGACCGGGCTGGGGGCGGCGATCAACACGGCCAAGGTCGAGCCGGGAACCACCTGCGTCGTCTTCGGGGCGGGCATGGTCGGCCTCGGCGCGGTCGCCGGCTGCCGGCTGCAGGGCGCCGAGCGGATCGTCTGCGTCGACCTCTCCGAAGACCGGCTCGAGTTGGCCCGCGGGCAGGGCGCGACGGAGACGATGATCTCAGGGCCCGACACGGTCGACAAGATCCTCGAGCAGACCGACGGCTTCGGCGCCGACTACACCTTCGAGGCCACCGGCAACGTCGCCGTCATGCGCCAGGCGGTGGAGGCGGCGCGGATGGCCTGGGGGTTGTGCACCGTCGCCGGGGTCGCCGGCAAGGGCGAGACGCTCGACGTCGTCCCACGCTTCCTGATCACCGGCCGGCGCGTCGCCGGGTCCTCCTTCGGCGGCGTCAAGGGCCGCGAGGGCGTGCCGCAGCTCGTCGACCGCTGGATCGCCGGCGAGATCGACGTCGACCCGTTCATCTCCCATCACATCACCCTGGACGAGGTCAACCGGGGATTCGAGCTGATGGAGGCCCAGGACGGGATCCGCAGCGTCATCAACTACGACTGAGGAGGACGAGCGAGTGATCCTGCAGCGGGTCGAACAGGCCGATTGGCTCTCCAACGCCTACCTGATCGTCGACGAGCCGGGTGGCAGCGGGGTGCTGGTCGACTCCAACGACGTCACCGACCCGCTCGTCGAGCGGGTCGAGCGCGAGCGCACGGAGATCACCCACGTCCTGCTGACCCACCACCACTGGGACCACGTCGTCGGCGCCGGCAAGCTCGCCGAGCGCTTCGGGGTGCCGATCCTCGCCCACCCGAAGTGCGCGGAGGCGGTGGACTTCGAGGTCTCGGGGTCGATCGACGACGGTGACGTGGTCGCGTCGGGAGGGCTTCGGATCGAGGCGATCCACACCCCCGGCCACTGCGCCGACCACCTGGCGCTCAAGGTCGACGACACGGACTGCCTCACGGCCGACGTGCTCTTCGCAGGCACCGTCGGCGGCACCCGCGCCCCGGGGGCGACCGGGTTCGAGGACCTGAAGGCCTCGGTGATGGACAAGCTGATGAAGTTGCCGCCCCAAACCCGGATCCACCCCGGCCATCGCCACCCCTCGACGATCGGCGACGAGTGGGAGCAGAACCCGTTCGTCCGCGTCTGGCGGGGGATCGACGAGGAGGGCTCCGAGCCCTGCACGGTCGGTCCTGCCGATGCAGCGGAGCGCCAGGAGGCGACCCTGATCCTCTGGGCCCCCGACTACGACGGCGGCAACAAGGCCTGGGTCCGCTTCGGTGACGGCGAGGACGCGATCGTCGGCGGGTCGCAGATCAAGCACTAGGACGCGCGCTGGGTACCTAGACTTGGGAGAATCGGCCCCGTGGTCTAGCCAGGTGATGATGCCGGCTTTTCAAGCCGAGCGACGCGGGTTCGAATCCCGCCGGGGCCATTTCAGCTAGCCAGGTCCTCAACGCCATGCAGCCAGAGATCCACATCGGCCCGCTCACGCTCCAGACCTTCGGTCTGGCGTTCGCGGCCGCCTCCGTCGCCGCGGGCTGGCTGGTCGCCAAGCGCCTGCGCGAATGGGGCAAGCCCGGCGATTGGGCTTACGAGATGATCTTTGCGGCGCTGATCGGCGGGATCGCCGGCTCGCGGCTCGACTTCGTCATCGAGAACTGGGACGAGGTCTCCGATGACCTCCTGGGCAACCTCTTCAGCGGCGCCGGCCTGATCTGGTACGGCGGCCTGATCGGCGGCGCGATCGGGGTGATGATCTGGGCCTGGTACCGGGGAATGCTGCGGCTGGCCCTGCTCGACCTCTGCGCCGCTCCGCTCGCCCTCGGCTACGCGGTCGGGCGAATCGGCTGCCAGCTCTCGGGCGACGGCGACTACGGCAAGCCCTGGGATGGGCCCTGGGCGATGGCCTACCCCGACGGCACGGTCCCGACCGACGTTCCGGTCCACCCGACCCCGGTCTACGAGACGCTGACGATGGGGCTGGTCGCGCTCGTGCTCTGGCGCCTGCGCGACCGCTACCGGACGGGGATCCTGTTCGCGCTGTACCTGGTCATGGCCGGCGCCGAGCGGTTCCTGGTGGAGTTCGTCCGCCGCAACGAGGATGTCCTCGGGGGCCTCACCCAGGCGCAGGTGTTCAGCCTCCTGCTGATGCTCGCGGGAGGGACCTGGATCGCGGTGATCGCCCGGCGCGGCCAGATCGTGCGCGAGCCCGCCGACACGGCTGCCCTCCAGAGCCAGGCCTAGACGGTTGATTCCAAATACCCGCGCACACGGATGCCGCCTGGGCAGCGTCGCCGGATCGCGACCGTCGGGACTCGCCCGTACTCCCGAGTACGGGCTTCGCCCGCCGGCCACGCCCAGCTCGCTTCCAGACGCCCCCGCGCACACGCGAATTCGGAATCAACCATCTAGACGTGCGCGATCTGTGAGATCGCGTAGACGAATGCGAAGCCGAGCAGGGTGAGCCAGACCCTGCCCCAGGACCCGTGCTCGTGGTGGGCCTCCGGCAGCAGGTCGGTCGCCCCCAGGTAGAGGAAGAAGCCCGTGTAGAGCGCGAGGATGTGTCCGAGGGCGACGTCCGAGATCGAGACCATGCTGCCGACCGCCGCGCCCAGGACCGGGGCGATCGCGTCGATCCGCAGCCAGCGCACGGCCTGCCGGCGGTCGCCCGACTGGCTGAGGACGAAGCTGACCGTGTTCAGCCCGTCGGCGAAGTCGTGGGCGACGACCGCGAGGAAGACGAGCAACCCGGTCTCGGTGTCGACGCCGAACGCGAGCCCGATCCCGAGGCCGTCGATGAAGCTGTGGACGGAGAGGCCGAGCGCCCCGGCGACGCCGACGCGGTGATGGGAGCGGGCCTGCTCCGGATCGTCGCGATGATGGAGGACGAGGACGCGCTCGAGCAGGAAGAAGCCGACGAAGCCGGCCCCGACCAGCAGGCCGACGTCGCGGGGATCGCCGAGCAGCTCCACCGCTTCGGGCAGCACGTCGAAGAGCGCGACGGCGACGACGATCCCGCCGCTGAGCGCGAGCACGGTCGGCAGCGCGTGCGAGAAGCGCAGCCCGAGGTAGCCGCCGGCGAACGTCCCCGCCATGACGACGACGCCCAGGGGTATCGCGATCCACTCCATGCTGGGATTAGAACGAAGCTGTCAAGGGCGGCTCAGGTCCCGCGCAGCATCCCGCCGTCGAGCGGGATCACCGTGCCGGTGAGATAGGCGGCGCGTTCCGAGCAGATGAAGGCGACCAGGTCGCCGAACTCCTCCGGCTGGCCGACGCGCCGGGCCGGCACCCCTTCGGCGGCGCCGCGCTCCATCTCCTCCCACGAGTCCCAGTTGGAGGCGAGCCGGTCGGTGGCGAAGCGCCCGGTGGCGACGGTGTTGACGGTGATGCCGTCGGCCGCGACCTCGCTGGCGAGCGTCTTCAGGAACCCGACCGTGGCCATCCGGTGGGCGTTCGAGAGGGTCAGGTGGGGGATCGGCTCGCGGACCGAGCTCGAGGCGACGTTGGCGATCCGCCCCCAGGCACGCTCGCGCATCGAGGGCAGCGTCGCCTCGACCAGCGCCCGGGGCGCCAGGACCAGGCTGCGATACGCGGCCTCCCACTCCTCCTGCGGGTTGTCGAGCGCGCCGCCGAGCGGAGGGCCGCCGGTGTTGATGATCAGGATCTCCACCTCGCCGAGCTCCGCCGCGACCTCGCCCGGAAGCGCCGACATCCGCTCGAGGTCCTCGGAGTCGGCGACCAGCGCCAGCGTCTCGCCCTCGATCTCGGCGGCGGCGGCCTCGATCCGCTCCCGGGAGCGGCTGGCGATCGCGACCCGGGCGCCCTCGGCGGCGAGCGTCTGCGCGATCGCGCGGCCGATGCCCTTGCTGGCGCCCATCACCAGCGCCACGCGTCCGTCGAGCCCCAGATCCACCTGCCCAAGCTATAGGTTGCAGGCATGGCCGAGGGGAGCGAGACCGTCGCCGGCGCGGGCGGGGAGGTCCCGCAGGGAGAGCCCGTCCACGAGGACCTGATCGCCGCGATGGCCGGCATCTACGGCGGCCACGACGGCTCGCGCGCCGTACACGCGAAGGGCGTCTGGGCCGAGGGCGTCTTCACCGCGGCACCGGAGGCGGCCGGCCTCTGCCGCGCTCCTCAGCTCGCCGGCGAAGCGGTGCCCGCCCTGATCCGCTTCTCCAACGCCAGCGGCAAGCCCGACGCGCACGACGCCGACCGAAACGGCGGCGGCATGGTGGTCAAGCTGCGGCCGGACGGGGGCTCCGAGTGGGACGTGATCGGCGTCGGCGCGCCCGTGTTCGTCGCCCGCACGGTCGAGGATTTTCTCGAGCTGTTGCGCCTGCGAAAGCCCGATCCGGAGACGGGACAGCCCGACATGGCGGCGCTCGGGGAGTACCTGGGCCGCCACCCCGAGGCTCAGCTCGCGATCCAGTCGACGCTCGGTGCCGAGCCCCCGGCGAGCTACGTCACCGTGCCGTACCACAGCCCGCACGCGTTCAGGCTCAGCGACGGCGACGGCGCCGAGACCTGGGTGCGCTGGCGCTGGCGGCCGGTCGCCCAAGAGCAGCGCCTGCCCGACGACGAGGCCCGCGCCAAGGGGCGCGACTACCTGCGCGAGGAGCTCAGCCAGCGCCTCGACGCCGGGCCGGCGGCGATGGAGCTGGTCTTCCAGGTCTCCGTAGAGGGCGACTCGCTCGCCGACCCGACCGAGCTTTGGCCCGACGAACGCGAGACCGTCACCGCCGGCCGCCTGGAGATCACGGCGCTAGTCGCCGACCCCGAGGGCGGCGGCCACATCGAGGTCTTCGACCCGACCCGGCTGCCCGACGGCATCGAGCCCTCGGACGATCCGATCCTCCACGCCCGGCCGAAGGCCTACTCCGTCTCGGCCTACCGCCGCCTCGACGAGGGGTGACGTGAGCCACCCGGCCCTGGCGCTGTCGGCGATCATGCTCGCCGCGGTCGCCTCGCAGATCCTCGCCGCGCGCTTCCGGCTGCCGGCGATCATCCCGCTGCTGATCGCGGGGGTCGTCCTGGGGCCGTACGTGCTCGACGCCTTCGACCCGGACAACCTCCTCGGCAACCTGCTCGACCCGTTCGTCTCGCTCGCGGTCGGAGCGATCCTCTTCGACGGCGCGCTGACGCTTCGCCGCGAACAGCTCGGCCACGGAGTCGGGCCGGTGGTCGGCCGCCTGATCTCGCTCGGCGTGGCGCTCACCTGGGGCCTGGCCGCCGGCGGGGCGGCGCTGTTGCTGGGCGTGGACCACCGGATCGCGCTCCTGCTCGGCGCGGTCCTCACCCTCTCGGGCCCGACGGTCGTGTTGCCGCTGCTGGACTACGTCCGCCCGACGGCTCGCCCCGACGCCGCCCTGCGCTGGGAGGGGATCCTGGTCGACCCGATCGGGGCGATCCTCGCCGTTCTGGTCTACCACGCGGTGGCGAGCGGCGACGGCGCCTTCGAGCCGGGCGGATTCGCCGCCACGATCTGGATCGGGATCGCCGTCGGGCTGGCGGGCGCGGCGATGCTCGCCGTGCTGCTCTCAAAGCGCCGGTTCGAGTCCCACCTCGAGGCCACGGCGACCCTCGCCGTGGTGCTGTTCTCGGTTGCCGCGGCGAGCGAGCTGCGCGAGGACGCGGGACTGGTCACCGCGATCGTCATGGGGGTGACCCTCGCCGCGCGCCGGCGGGAGATCGTCGAGCGCGCACCGGAGTTCAGCGGGACCCTCGTCAGCCTGCTGCTGGGCGTGCTGTTCGTCGTGCTCTCGGCGCGCGTGGACCCGCAGGCGGTGGTCGACCTGGGACTGGGCGGACTCGCCTTCGTCGGCCTGCTGGTCCTGGTGGTGCGCCCGCTGAGCGCCGTGCTCTGCACCTGGCGCACCGCGATGACGCCATCGGAGCGGGGGCTGATCGCCTGGATGATGCCCAGGGGGATCGTCGCCGCGGCGACCGCCTCGGCGTTCGAGCTGGGGTTGCGGGAGGCCCACATACCCGACGCCGACATGCTCGTGCCCGCCACCTTCCTCGTGATCGCCGCCACCGTCGTCATCTACGGCCTCACCGCCCGTCCGCTGGCCCTGCGGCTTGGTGTCGCCGAGCGCGAACCGCCCTCCTGACCCAGCCCGCCACGACGACGCGGCCGTAGGGCGATAATCACCACGGGCGGTTAGCTCAGTTGGGAGAGCGCCTGCCTTACAAGCAGGAGGTCGCCGGTTCGAGCCCGGCACCGCCCATCGCCCGTTCGTGGATAACTCAGGCCGTCGCCCACGGCTACCCGCGGATCGAGGTCGCCTACCTAGCCCCAGGCGACCATCGACTGCGGGTCGTCGGGATCGACCTTGACGGTGATCTGGTGGCCGACCTTCTGCTGGAAGCCGTCGACGGACTGCTGGATCAGGTCCTGGGTGAAGCTGGCCTCGTAGGGCTCGGCGCCCGCCGGGCGCACCTCGACTGCGAGCTGGTGCTCGATGCCGCCGCCGATGGAGGTCTTGCCCGTGGCCGTCATCGACTTCAGGATCGCCGGCTGCTCGACTCCCGAGGTGGCGAGCTTCTGCATCTTCGCCGAGGTGGCGGCCGTGTCGGCGGACATCCCGTCCTTCATCGCTTGTCCGCCTGCCTTGGCGGCGTCACCGGCCTGCGCGGCGGCGTCCTTCATCTTGTCCATAAAGCCCATCGCTTCTCTCCTCCTGCCGGCTGAGCCGGCCTTCCGTGATCGAGGCGCGACTCTATCGTTTGCTCTGAGGCCCGACATCGGCGCTGGCCCCGAGGATCAGGTGGGCCACGCCCTCGGGGTCGTCCCAGGTCGGGGTGTGCCCCCAACCGGGCATCGTCAGCACCCGCGCGCCCGGCGGGATCCGGGTCGAGCTGGGCGGGCCGACGAGCCGATCCCGCTCGCCCCAGGCCAGGGTCACCGGGATCGTGACCCTCTCTGGGTGCTCGAACGGGGCGGCCCGCATCTCGCGGTTGGCCGCCGCGTAGCCTTCGGAGGAGATGTAGGCCAGCATCAGCTCGCGCGCCTCGTCCGTGGACACGCGCTCGGGGTGGGCCATGGTCGTCCGCAGCAGCGCCGAGCGTGCCCGGCGGCTACGCGCGAGCACCCCGACCAGCGGCTTCAGCCGCCTGCCGAGCGGCTGGCGCTCGAACGGGCGGGAGCCGAGCCGGTCGCGCCACAGCCCGGCCGGCGAGATCCCGCAGACCGAGCGCGCGGCACCCTCCTTCGCCATCTCCAGGGCCACCCAGGCGCCGAGCGAGTTGCCGGCGATGTGAGGTCGCGGGAGGCCGATGCGCCCGCAGGATCCGATCAGCGCGGCGCCGAGGTTGGCCGCGGTGGGGGGCGTCCCGGCCGGCAGCGAGGGCGAGCGCCCGAAGCCCGGCAGGTCGACGGCGACGATCTCGCGCTCGCGGCCGAGGCGCTCGCTGACCGGATGCCAGACGACGGTCGAGCCCCCGAGCCCATGCACGAGCAGCAGCCCAGGCCCCTCCCCGGAGCGCTCGTAGTAGAGGTCCACGGCGAGGAAGGTACAGTCGCCGCGCCCTGATGATCGCCGTGCGCCATGCGCCCGCCGCGTTGGCGGCTCTCGCCCTGCTGGTGTCGCTCGCCGCGCCGCCGCCGGCGTCGGCCCAGGTCTCGCCGTGCGCGGCCGCGAGCTACCGGCCGGCCCAGCAGCCGCCCTTCGGGGGCGAGGAGGTCCCAGCCCTGGACCCGGTTGGCCGTTCCGATCGCGCCCCGGCCGGGTTCGACCTGTCGCCCGACGAGGCCTTCGGGATCGCGCTGGACACGGACGTCGTGCGGGCGGAGCTGGAGGAGAGCCCAGATGCCGTGCCACGCGCCTACACCGAGGGCCCCTGCCGCTGGCAGATCAGCCTCATCGACGGCGACTCCGAGGTCGCGCGGGTGGCGATCGACGATCGCACCGGCGACGTCCTCGAGGCGTGGCGCGACCAGCAGGTGGGATCCGAGCTCGCCCGTGGCTACGAAGGGGCGGTCGCGCAACTCGTCAACGCGCCCTACGTCTGGCTGCCGCTGTGCGCGCTCTTCCTGCTGCCGTTCTTCGACCCCCGGCGCCCGGGGCGCCTGCTCCACCTCGACCTGCTGGTCGTGGTCGCGCTCAGCGTCTCGCTCTACTTCTTCAACCGGGCCGAGATCACGGCGTCGGTCGCGCTCACCTATCCGGTTCTGGCCTACGTCCTCGCCCGCATGCTCTGGGCGGGGGTGCGTCCCCGGGGGCGTGCGGGCCCCCTGGTCCCCGTCGTCGGGGTGCGGTGGCTGGCCGTCGGTGCCGTCGTCCTCGCGATCGCCCGGATCGGTCTCAATGTCGCCGACTCGCGGGTGATCGACGTCGGCGTCGCCGGGGTCGCCGGCGCCGACCGGATCACCCACGGCGCCGAGCTCTACGAGGGCGCCTTCTCGCCTGGGATCGACCTCCGCGGTGACGTCTACGGCCCCGCGAACTACCTCGCCTACGTGCCCTTCGAGGCGGCGTTTCCCTGGGAGGGCGAGTGGGACGAGGTGCCGGCGGCGCACGCCGCGGCAATCTTCTTCGACCTGCTGGCGGCGGTGGGGCTGGTGGCCCTGGGGCGGCGTTTGCGCCGGGGCGCCGAGGGCCGCGCCCTCGGGGTCGCGCTCGGCTTCGCCTGGATGGCGTGCCCATGGACGCTCTACGCGATGAACGCGAACGCCAACGACGCCCTGGTCGCGGCCAGTGTCGTCTGGGCGATGGTCGCGCTGGCGTCTCCGGTGGGCCGCGGGCTCGCCCTGGCGTTCGGCGCGGCGGCCAAGTTCGGCACCGCGGCCCTGGCGCCGCTGTTCGCCACCGCGGGTGGCCTGCGCGACCGCCGCGGGATCGCGCTCTTCAGCCTCGCCTTCGGGCTCACCGTCCTCGTCGTCTTCGCCCCCTTCGTCCCCGATGGTGGGCCGGGAGAGCTCTACGACCGCACGCTCGGCTACCAGTCGTCGCGAAGCTCGCCCTTCAGCGTCTGGGGCCTGGCCCCGGGGATCGACTTCCTGCAGACGCTCGCGCGGCTGGGAGCCGTGGCCCTGGCCCTCGCTGTGGCCCTGGTTCCCTCGCGCCGCAGCGCCGTCCAGGTCGCCGCCCTCGCGGCGGCGGTGATCGTCGCCGTGCAGGTCGGCGCCACCCACTGGTTCTACTTCTATGTCGTCTGGTTCCTGCCGCTGTACCTGGTCGCGGTGTTCGCCGAGCAGGATGCCGGGGCCGAGGAGGCGAAGCTCAGCCGATCGTCGTCCGCAGCTCGCCCAGCTGCGGCGAGCTGATCACGATCTCGTCGCCGGGGGCCAGCCAGATACGGGGATCCCGGGTCGAGCCGACGCCGGACGGTGTCCCCGTGGAGACGATGTCGCCCGGCTCGAGGGTCATCAGCGCCGAGAGATGGACGACCAGCTCCGGGACTCCGAAGATCAGGTCCGAGGTCGCCGACGCCTGCATCCGCTCGCCGTTGAGGACGAGCGCGAACTCGATCGCGTCGTGCGGGCCGGCCTCGTCGGCGGTGACCAGCGCCGGGCCGCACGGCGCCGAGCCGTCGAAGACCTTGCCCGCCATCCACTGCGGGGTGGCGAACTGCAGGTCGCGGGCGGAGAGGTCGTTGAGCAGGGTGTAGCCGGCGACGTGGTCGAGCGCGTCCGCCGCGGCGACCTCCTTCGCCCGGCGTCCGATCACGAACGCGACCTCGGCCTCGAAGTCGACCTTGGCGCTGGCGGCAGGCAGCGGCACCGTCGCCCCGTCGGCGACGAGCGCGTTGCGGTACTTGCCGAACAGGGTCGGGCTGTCGGGCGGGTCGATCCCGGCCTCGGCCGCGTGGGCGCGGTAGTTGAGCCCGATGCAGACGATCTTCTCCGCGTCGGGCACGGGCGGCAGCAGCTCGACGCCTGTTTGCGCGCGGCCCTCGACTCCGCCGAGGTCGGCCAGCCGGCCGGAGGCGAGCAGGTCGCGCACGCTCGTGCCCTCGCCGCCGAGGGCGTCCCAGCAATCGACGACGCCTCCGTCGCGGAGGATCCCGGCCCGGTCGCCGCGCTCGGATCGGTAGCTCACCAGCCGCATCGCCCGGACCCTATCCTGGCCCTAGAATCAGGCGCGGGCCCCTGGCCCCGACTGCAACCAGGGGGCGTAGCTCAGTTGGTTAGAGCGCCGGCCTGTCACGCCGGAGGCCGCGGGTTCGAGTCCCGTCGCTCCCGTCAGCGCCCTTGGCTGTCCGTCCCGTTCCGGACTCGACGTGCTCGACGATCTTGCGGTCATCCGCCGTGGCAGCGCTAAGCCGACGGCAACTTCACCGCCGCCTCGAAACCATCGAGGAGGGAGAAGAGTTCCTTCGCCTCCCAGCTGTCGCCCTTCTTCTGGTTGCGATGGCGCGTCAAGATCCCCGCCTCCTCGAGGTGGGTGAGCCCATTGATCGCGGCAGGACGCGAGCGGCCAGTCAGCTCCTCAACGATCCCAGCGGTGATGAATGGGAATGACGGCAATCGGTCGATGATCAGCGGAGCGGTCGAATCGGCCCGCATCGGGCTCGCCTTCTTGCGCCACTCCTCCTGAAGGGCGGTGACCTCGGCCGAAAACCCCTTCGCATTGTTCGAGGAGATCTCGACCGCCTGGGCAAACTGCCCAACCCAGCGACCGACCTCGTCAGCACGGAAGTTCTCTAAGCCGGCGACATAGGCGTCCTTGTTCGCACCGAGCACCAGCGACACAGGCGGCACGTAGGTCGGGGCTAAGCCCCGGCGCTTGAGCAAGACGTGGATGAGGCAGCGGCCGACTCGGCCATTGCCGTCGCCGAACGGGTGAATAGTTTCGAACTGGGCGTGGGCGATCGCGGCCTGAGCGACGGCCGAGAGGTCGTCCCGGTTCATGAACGCGCAGAGATCCGCAATCAAGCCCTTGACGAACTCGTGCGGCGGACCGACGTAGTCGGCGTCCGGCGGGGAGTCGCCCCCGATCCACCCCTGCTCCTCGCGCATCTGGCCGGCGATCTTGTCGAGCGGCGGCACGATCGACAGGGTCCGATGAATGTCGGTGATGTCCGTAGGCCTGATGTCGCCTGCCTTCTCGCCGATCCTGATCGCGTCTTCCATCGCTCGCATGTTGGCCAGCACCTCGCTGGCTTTGAATTTGCCGCCACCGGCTTCGATCTCGGCTTGGGCTAGCTTGCGATGAGATAGGCGTAGCCCCTCGATCGCTGATGACGCCAGCGCCTCGGATCGCAGCAGCTGCCGCGCCAGTCCCTCTAGCGACTGCAGTCCATTGGCGGCGGCGTTGAGATCCCTGACGGCGATGCCCGCCCGCTCGGACAACGCCGCGGTCGCCGAGCCGAGCTCGGGCTCGAAGTCGGCGATGGGATCCGGGATGAAGGCCTGGTAGCTGCCGGCCTTGGCCCGCCGCCCCCCGGCTCGGGCAAATGCAATGTCCCAGGTACGCTGTTCGTAGCGGCCGCGACCGCCCCCGCGAGCCATCAGGCGCGCTTCCCAGAGGCTTTATGGATGTGAGCCATGCGTAAAGGTTAGCGCGTTAACCTTTATGCAACCCGGAATCTTCCCAAGGTTGATGTGAGAGGCTGGCGGGGATGTCCGAGCGAAACGAGGAGACGATCCGCCGCCTCTACGACGGCCTCGATCGCGCCGACGGCGAGGCGATGGCTGCCTGCTACGCGCCCGACGCGACCTTCTCGGACCCCGTCTTCCCGGACCTCGAGGGCAGCGAGGTCGGCGACATGTGGCGGATGCTGACCGAGCGCTCGACCGACCTCTCGGTGGAGCTGGCAGAGCATTCCGCCGGCCCGGACACGGGCGACGCGCACTGGATCGCGACCTACACCTTCCGCACCGGTCGCAGCGTGGTCAACGACGTCCGGGCCGAGCTCCGTTTCACCGCCGACGGCCGCATCTCCACCCACCGCGACACCTTCGACCTCTGGAAGTGGTCGCGCCAGGCGCTCGGCCCGATCGGGATCGCCCTCGGCTGGTCTCCGATCGTTCGCAGCAAGATCCGCACCGAGGCCGCCGACGGCCTCGCCGAGTTCCGCTCAGGCCGCTCCGGTACTTCTTAGGCGCCGCCGCCCGCGGCCGGGGGCGCCGTCGGGTCGTCGCCCTCCTCGCCGATCGCTTCGCGGGCGATGTAGTCCTCGACCAGCAGCAGGTGGTCCTCGGAGCGCTCGACGACGTTGAGCAGGTCCTGCATCAGCGCGACCTCCTCGACCTGCTCCTTGACGAACCACTGCATGAACTGCTCGGCGCGGTAGTCCTCGGTCTCGCGCGCCAGCGCGAACAGCGCGTAGATCTCCTCGCCGACACGCTTCTCCTGCTCGAGCGCCATCTTCACCGGGGAGACGCCGTCGTCGTAGCGTGTCTGCTGGCCCTTGATGTCGGGGATCCTGACCTCCTCGTCGACGTCGAGCAGGTACTGGACCATCATCATCGCGTGGGTCCGCTCCTCGATCCCCTGGCGGTAGAAGAACGCGGCCAGACGGGGCAGGGTCTCGCTGTCGTAGTAGACGGCGGCGCCGATGTACTGCATGGCGGCGCCGAACTGATTGGCGATCTGGGCGTTTAGGGCTTCCGGGAATGAACGCTCGGACATCTTGGTTCCTTTGGTGGGTGGCGGGCTTGCTGGCGACGCT
>JBKJZF010000228.1:0-5797 GCA_046715315.1 Solirubrobacterales bacterium
GGCGGCCCTGCGCCGAGAAGAGCCCGCCGAGTGCGACCACGATCACCAGCGGTGCCAGCACCGCCAGCGCCATCGCCTCGACGTAGATGCTGGCGAAGGCGCGAGCCCAGAGGTAGACGGCCACCCCGGCGCCGAGGGCGGCCAGCAGCGCGTAGCCGCGGTTGCGCAGCATCACCAGCGCCCCCGCCGCGAGCGCCGCGAGCCCCACCGCCGAGCCCACCAGCGCCCCCGGCACGTCCCCGCGGACAACCCGGAAGTCGCCCTCCGGCCACAGCCCGAGCACCTCCCCCGGGAACACGGGCGAGATCAGGCGGCCCGTGGACGCCTGGACGTCGCCGATGCGGTCGGTGAAGCCGGCGATGCTGCCGGCGGTGACGGCGGCGATGCCCAAGACGACGATCCCGATCAGCGCCAGCGGCACGCGGCGACGCGAGATCGCGCCCCGCAACGCGCCCCAGTCCAGGCGCTGGTCGCCGACGACGAAGAGCACGGCCAGCCAGCCGCCGCCGGTGAGCGCGAACCAGATCAGCGCCGGGACGCTGTAGGCGAAGACGCCGGCCAGCGCGATCAGCGCCGCCGAGCCGACCGCGGCGCGACGATTCAGGGCCGGCCCCCGCCCGTCGGCGCCGGGCGCTCCCAGCGCCAGCGTGGCTGCGAAAGCGAGCACCAGCAGCGCCATCGCCGTCTCCTTGAACGCGCTCTGGGCGAGGAACGAGGCGCCGAGGAAGGGAAGGCCGGCAAGCGCCGCCGCGGACACGCGCGGAAGCGGCCGCAGGCCCCCCAACAAGGCGAGCGCCGCCAGCGCGGTCAGCGCCGGAATCGCCAGCAGCAGGCCGTTGAAGGCGTCGATCAGCGAGGCCCCGGTTGCCTCGGCGACGACGGCCACCAGCGACTGGGGGCCGACCGGGTAGCCGAAGGCGACGGGGCTGGGCTCGGGCCCGAACCCGTTCTGCAGCCAGTCGGTCCAGTACAGCTGGGAGGCGTGGTCGTTGGTGTAGATCCCCTCCCCCAGAACGCCGCCGTGACCGCCCAGCCAGAACGGGATCGATCCCACCGCGATCACGATCGCGACCAGCGCGAGCGCGCCCAGATGCGGCGCGCCGGCAGGCCGCTGCGCCGATGCGGGCACGAGCGAGCGGCGAATCGCCACCAGGCCCACCGCGAGCGCCAGCACGATGACGACGGCGGCCGTCGCCGCGCGGCCGGGCATCCGCACCAGCAGGGCCGCGGCGATCGTCAGCGTGGCGAAGCCGACGGCGCCCGCCAGCCAGGTCGGCCGCGTCGCGCCGAGCAGCTGCAACACCACCCTGCCCGCCGCCAGGCAGAGGGCGACGAACAACAGCGCCAGCAGGATCGACACCAGCATCTGGCTAGCCGCCGTGCAGCGCCTGGCGCAGCCGCCGGTCGAGCGGGCCGGTGCCGGGGGGCTGGTTGGCCAGCGGCTCGGCGTTGACCGAGTCGCCGTTGAGCTCCGAGCCGCTCAGCTGTGGCAGGCCGATGCACCCGGCGGGGTTCATCTCGCCGTTGATCCGGAAGACGGCCACCGGCCCCTCGCGCAGGACGGTCTCGGCCGCGGGGTCCTGACGTGTCCACAGCGCCTCCTTGGTGTCGCTGAGGCGGCCAGGGTGGAAGGGGTCGTAGGTGGTGACCACGTGCGTGTAGTCGCCGGCGTTGATCTCCTTGCGCCAGCGCTCGCAGGTCGAGATCCGCAGCCAGGCATCGTGGTCGCCGCGCACCCCGAGCCACTGCACGTGGTTGGAGAGGTCGGTGCCGTAGAGGGGGTACTGGTTGAAGACGCCGCGGATGCCCGAGACGGCGATGCGGGCATCGCGGATGTCCCGCGCCCACCGCAGGGTGGAGGCGAGCTCGAGCTTGGGGCTGGTGTTCTCGTAGCGGCGCTCCAGGTAATGGCGCTGCTCGAACCAGCCGGCGATCCCGGCCACCAGGACGGCCGCGACGCCGACCGCGGCCACCGAGCGCCGGGCGGCGGCCGGCCCCAGCAGGTTGCGCGAGCGCAGCAGGGCGATCATCGCGGCCGCGACCCCGACGCCGGCCGCGGCCGCGAGCGCCCCCTTGACGTGACCCTGCTGCCATTGGACCAGTGATCCGACGGTGACCGCGAGCAGCAGTGCCAGCCCGACGGTGACCGCGAGCCGGCGGCCCGCGGTAGCGCGCGCGGCCGGGATGCAGGGGATCAGCGCCAGCGCGACCGCGGCCGCCGGGGCGATGTAGCGGACGTTCCAGACGAAGGCGATCGGCTGACCCTCGTCGCCGGCGGCGGTGAGCGGGGTGAAGACGTAGGCGATCGCGGTGAACAGGGCCATCGCGCCCAACAGCCTCAGGACCGGCTCGCGGCCGCGCCAGACCGCGAACACCGCGCCGGCGCTCATCGCCAGCAGGGTCACCGGCCACAGCGCCCCGAACGACTCCTCGAGCCCAGGTATGAACCAGTCCCACCAGACCTGGGTGTTGTCCCAGTAGTGCGCCACCGCGAAGCCGGGGCGCAGCCCGAACGCCCGCTCGGGCGCCGGGAGGTCGATCGGGCCGACCGAGTGCACGAAGGGGATCGGGTTGCCGGTCGCGATCGCGTTGCGGGCGTACCAGTAGACGCCCGCGGCGACCACCGGCAGCGTCCACGCCAGCGCGGCGACCCGCCTCGCGCCCGCCGGCGCGATCACGATCACGCCGATCGTCAGCGCCGCCACGGGGGCGAGGAAGGAGAGCTTGATTCCGACGGCGATCCCGCCTGCGAGGCCGGCCACCGCGAGCGCCGAGGCGGCGATCCCGCGCCCGCTGACGGGGGCGTCGGGCGAATCGTCCGGGCGCTGGCGGCGCGCCGCGTAGCCGTTGACCAACAGCGCTGCCGCCGCGAGCACGAAGGCGACGCCGGTGATGTCGTTGAGGGCCTCGCCCGCCTGGAACTCGACCAGCATCTGCGCTCCGAGCGCGACGGAGCCGCCGATCAGCGCCTGCGGAGCGACGCCGTAGGGGCGCCCGATGCACCAGGAGGCCAGCAGCCCGAGCGAGAGGAACCCCAGGTTGAGGACCGGCGAGACGATGTCGCGGCCGAAGGCGAGGATCGGGACCGCGTGCAGGACCTCGGAGTTCGAGGGGTAGAACGAGGCGAAGAAGATCGGGTCGAAGAAGAAGATGTCGCCGAGCGAGCCGGTTTGCACGAACTTCGCGGCGAGCGGCATGTGGTACCAGAGGGTGTCGGCGCGGTCCATGCCACCGGCGAGGCTTCCCAGGGTCGGCACCATCCAGCCGGCGACGACCGCCGCGCCCGCCGCCACCGCGAGGGCGACCGCGAGCGTTCCCCGCGCCGGGGCGGGCGGCGCGCTGGGGTCGGGCTCGCGACCGCGGGCAAGGCGCCCGCAGACCACCACTGCGATCCCGGCCACGACGAGCGTCGCGACGATCATCTCGACCTCGCCGAAGGCGCCGAAGGTGCCGAGCGTCTCCGAGATCCCGATCACGGCGGCGACCCCGAGGACGATCTCGGCGAGCCAGGCGGGAGCCCCTCGCCAGCCGGGCAGGATCAGCGAGCGCACCCGGCGGGCCGCGATCGCGAGCGCAGCGACGATCAGTGCCAGCTCGATGAAGCCGAGGACGTAGGCGCCCGCGTCCAGCACGCGCTCGCTCTCGGGGGCGATCGTGAAGCCGGGGCTCATCCCGAGCCCCAGCGAAGGGGGGTCGCTACTTGATCACGTAGGAGCTCTCGCCGGCGGCGATCATGCCGAGCCTGCGGGCCGCGCGATCGGCGGCGTCGGGGCCGTCGAGGCTGCCGGCGCGCGAGCGCAGCTGCGCGTTCTCTCGCTGCAGATCCTGTAGCTGGGCCTTCTCCGCGCCCGAGTCGCGCCAGGCGTCGACGAACTTCATCGCCGGTCCGACGTAGGAGGCGAGGATCGCGAAGAAGACGAGCACGAGGACGACCCGGCCGAGCTTGTCCCAGCGGATGCGGCTGGAGCGCTGTCCCCCACGCCGCCGAGCCGGTCGCGGGCGATATCCGCGAGCAGCCTGGGCGCGTGCCGTCATGCCCAGGGGTTCGACGCATGCGGTGGGCGTCCTGCCCGTGGGCGACGTCGTGCTCGCGGGCGTCACGCGACCCGCGAGCCGCCGGGTCAGCCACGCTCGAACGCGCCGAGCCCGGGGTAGATCGCGGCGTCCCCCAGCTCCTCCTCGATCCGCAGGAGCTGGTTGTACTTGGCGACCCGCTCGGACCTGGAGGGGGCGCCGGTCTTGATCTGGCCGACTCCGGTCGCCACCGCGAGGTCGGCGATCGTCGTGTCCTCGGTCTCGCCGGAGCGATGTGAGATCACCGCGGTGTAGCCGGCCTCGCGCGCGATCGAGATCGCCTCGAGGGTCTCGGTGAGGGTGCCGATCTGGTTGACCTTGATCAGGATCGAGTTGGCCACCCCGGCATCGATCCCCCGGCGCAAGCGCTCGGGGTTGGTGACGAAGAGGTCGTCGCCAACGAGCTGGCAGCGCTCGCCGATGCTCTCGGTGAGAAGCGCCCAGCCGTCCCAGTCGGACTCGTCCATGCCGTCCTCGATCGAGACCACCGGGTAACGCTCCACCGTCTGCGCCCAGTAGGCCGCCATCTCCTCCGCGCTCAGCGCCCGGCCCTCGTGCTCGAGCACGTAGCTGGAGTCGGTGGCGCGGTAGATCTCGCTGGTGGCCGGGTCGAGGGCGATGTGCACGTCCGAGCCGGGCTCATACCCGGCGGCCTCGACGCCGGCGATCACGGCCTCGAGCGCCGCCTCGTTCGACTCCAGGTCGGGGGCGAAGCCCCCCTCGTCGCCGACCGAGGTCGCGAGGCCGCGCTCGTGCAGCGTCCGCTTCAGGGCGTGGAAGACCTCGACCCCCACCCGCAGCGCCTGCGAGAAGCTGGACGCCCGCGCCGGCACCACCATGAACTCCTGGAAGTCCACCCTGTTGTCGGCGTGAGCGCCACCGTTGAGCACGTTCATCATCGGCACCGGCAGCACCTTTGCCCCGGCGCCCCCGAGGAAGCGGTAGAGGGGCTCGCCGGCCTCGGCCGCGGCCGCCTTCGCCACCGCCAGCGAGACCCCGAGGATGGCGTTCGCGCCCAGTCGCGACTTGTTAGGCGTGCCGTCGAGCTCGATCAGCCTGCGATCGACCGAGCCCTGTTCGGCGCGGACGCCGACGAGGGAGGCCGCGATCTCGCCGTTGACGTTGGCGACCGCCTTGGAGACGCCCTTGCCGCCCCAGGCCAGCTCACCGTCGCGCAGCTCGGTTGCCTCGAACTCCCCGGTCGAGGCCCCCGAGGGCACGGCCGCGCGGCCGGTCGCTCCGGAGTCGAGGTCCACCTCCACCTCGACCGTCGGGTTCCCGCGCGAGTCGAGGATCTGGCGGGCGTGTATGCGGTCGATCGCGCCCATGTGAAGCGAAGGCGCGAGACGCCGTCGGCGCCCGCGCAGGCGGGCAATTCTGCCAGGGACGGCTCAATCGCGGGTCAAGGGTGCGCGGCGGGGACCGGAAAGCCGCTCGGCGTGCGTCGCGCACCTGACCGGACCGCCGCCTCCTCGATCAAGAAGAGAGCCCGCGAGATGCGGGCTCTTGGTGCTGGGGACTTGACAAACGGACGTCCATATCAGCTGCCGAGATCGTCAGCCAGGGCGAGGATCGCCAGCGGCCCCGCAAGCAGCAGCGCCTGGGGGACGCCTGAGGCAACGGTGTGGCGCCTCACCGTCGTCTCGTCGCCCTCGCGCGGCGAGCCGGCCTCGGTCCGCTCGCGGGCCCGGCGGATGCGGGGACCGAGGACGAGGCCGTGGAT
>JBKJZF010000229.1:0-7360 GCA_046715315.1 Solirubrobacterales bacterium
GCGTCGATCTGCAGCCGGCGCCCGGCGAGGGTCGCCACCAGCGGCAGCACGGCGTGCGATGCGGCCGACACCATCAGCTCGACCCGGCCGGCGTCGGCGGGCTCGCGGAAGATCGCAAGCAGGTCGCCGCCGGCCTCGGCCAGTCGCGCCTGCACCGCCCGGTAGCGCTCGGCCTCGGCGCGGCAGGCGGGCTCGAGCTCGGCGTCGACGTCGTCGGCGTCGGCGTCGGCCGACCCGACGCGGAACTCGCGCAGGAACTCGTCGAGGCGCTCGGAGACACCGGGGGCCTCGAGCTGATCGGCGAGGACCGGCGTCACGGTGACCGTGATCTCCTCGGCGACGTCCATCACGGGGACGTAGGAGCGGCAGACGGCGTCGAACAGCCACTCCTCTCCAAACGGATACGTCCCGAAGCCCTCCACGTAGGGCATGTGGCTGTGGAGGACGACCGCGAGGGAACCAACGCCGGCGGCGGGTCCGTTCAGGCTCGGCATACCGCGATGAAATCGAGGGCCCCATTCAGGTCCGCTTCCGTGTCGTCCTTGAGAGCGAAGTCCGAGGCGGCGATCGCGGGGGTGAAACGGTCGTAGAAGGGCTTGGTCAGGCGCAGGGCCCTGTGGACGCGGTCCCAGCCGGCGCGCAGCGCCAGCTCGTGGGCGCGCAGCTTGCGGGCGTGGAAGAGGCCGAGGACCTCGACCTCGGAGAAGCGGGGAGCCAGCAGGTCGCGGTACTCCGCCAGCGTGTACTCGCGCAGGTGCCAGGGGTTGTCGGACTTCTCCGCCCCGGGCGGGGCCAGCGTCAGCCGGTTCGGGGTCGAGACGTAGGCGACCGGCGCGGCGGCGGCGAAGCCCTCGAGCAGGGCTCCCGGGTCGGCGATGTGCTCGATCGTCTGCAGGAAGACGATCGCGTCGCAGGGGCCCTCGAAGGCCTCGACCAGGGAGCGCTCGAAGCGCAGGTTCGGCCGCCTGTAGCGGGCGCGAGCGTGCTCGTGGGCATCCGGATTGGCCTCGACCCCGACGACCTCGGCGGCGGCGTCCCCGAGCACGTCGGAGCCGTAGCCCTCGCCGCAGGCGAGGTCGGCGACGCGCAGCGCACCCACCCTGCCGGCGATCCACTCATAGACGGCCAGATGGCGCCGGAACCAGTAGTTCTCGTCGGGCACGTCGGGCAGCGTCCGCTCGCCCGTCAGCTCGAGCGGTGGCACCCCCGCCGGCTGGCCCTGCTGCACGTGTGTCACGCGCTGGACACTACGATCCCGGTCCCGATGCCCGCCTCACCCTCGGCCACCGCTGAGCACATCAAGGACGTCAACACCCGCTACCACGACGTCGCCGCGTCCTCCTACGACGCCAAGTGGGGAATCGGCTACGGCGAGGTCGGCCGCGCCCAGGTGCGCGCCAAGCTCGTCAAGGCCCTCGGCCACGAGCCGCCCGAGCCGTTCGGGGATGCCCTCGAGATCGGCGCCGGCACCGGCTACTTCTCGCTCAACCTCGCCCAGCTCGGCCTGATCGAGCGCCCGACCGCCACCGACATCTCCGACGGCATGCTGGCGGCGCTGTCGGGTACCGCCCGGCGCCTCGGGGTGGCGGTCGAGACGGTCCGTGCCGAGGCGGAGGCGCTCCCCTTCGACGACGCCAGCTTCGACCTCGTCTTCGGCCACGCGGTGCTGCACCACATCCCCGACCTGGACCGCGCCTTCGGCGAGTTCGGCCGGGTGCTGCGACCCGGAGGCGTGGTCGCGTTCTGCGGCGAGCCCTCCCGCCACGGCGACCGGCTCGCCGCCGTGCCCAAGCGCGCCGGCCGGCTCCTCGGCCCCGCCTGGCGGCGACTTCTGGGCGCCGCCGCTGCCAACGGCGTCGAGGCGGGGCAGGACGACGGCCACGACCTCGAGCCCGAGGTCGACGTCCACGCCTTCACCCCGTCGGACCTGCGCCGGCACCTCGACGCCGGCGGCTTCGAGTCGGCTCGCATCCAGGGCGAGGAGCTGCTGGCAAACCTCTGGGGCTGGACCCTGCGCTCGCTGGAGTCGACCGCCGAGCCCGACCAGGTGCCGCGTCGATGGCGACAGTTCGCCTTTCGCAGCTACATCGCCCTGCAGCGCCTCGACGCGGGGCTGCTGGAGCCGCGACTGCCGCCGCAGCTCTTCTACAACCTGATGCTGAGCGCAGGCCGGCCCGCCGGCGCGGCTCAGCCGAAGGTGAAGGCGTAGCCCTCGATCCCGGGCTCGAAGCGCAGCGTCAGCGTGTGGTCGCCCGCCCGCGGCAGCTCCGCCAGGCGGTAGAGGCGCTGCTTCGAGACCGTCGCCGAGCCGCCGTGGACGTCCGAGCCGGCGAGCGTGTTCGGGATCGGCTCCCCGTCGAGGAAGACCTGAAGTGACCGCGGCCCGTCGGGCGAGCCCAGCACCAGGAAGACGCTGCGGGCCTTGAATCGCATGCTCAGGGTCGCGTCCGTGACCGCCCGGCCCGACTCGGGATCGATCTGCCAGCGCCCGCCGAGGGCGAACTCGTTCGGCTGCAGCGAGGCCTCGCTCGGGGCGCGGTAGTCGCTGACCCCCGGGTTGGGCCCCTGGGCGTAGCCCTGGGCTCGCTCGAAACCGATGTAGGTCTCCGGCGTGCGCAGGCGGCGGTCGGCCTGCTCGGCGCCGCTGACATCCACCTGTTGGCCGAGCCGCTTGCGCCCCGCCTCCGCCAGCAGGCTGCGAATCGCGGCCTCGGTCTCTGAGTAGTCGCCCTCGCCGAAGTGGGTGTAGCGCACGTGGCCATCGGCGTCGATCAGGTACTTGGCGGGCCAGTACTGGTTGGAGAAGGCGGTCCAGGTCGCCAGCTCGTTGTCCTGGACCACCGGGTAGCGCAGTTCGTTCGCCGCGATCGCGTCCTCGACGTTGCCGGCGTCCTTCTCGAAGGTGAACTCCGGGGAGTGGACACCGATAACCGTCAGCCCCTGGTCACGGTACTCCGCGTCCCAGGCCCTGAGGTAGGGCAGCGTGCGGATGCAGTTGATGCAGGTGTAGGTCCAGAAGTCGACCAGCACGACGCGGTTGCGGGCCTGCAGCCCCGAGAGCGTCAGCGGCTTGCCGCCGGGCGTGTTCAGCCAGTTCCCCGCCGCCAGCTCCGGGGCCAGGCCCAGGTCCGGCAGCTTCGTGCCCGCCGCCGCCTCGGCGAGCCCGGCCTCCGCGGCCCCATGGCCGCCGCGAACCTGCGCCAGTTCGTCGGCGACCGTGCCGCTTTCCTCCAGGCCGCCGGTCGGGTTGACGAGGAGGGCGGGGAGGTCGTCGGCGATCGCGGTCTGGAACTTGATGTCGAGGTTGGCGGTCATCGCCACGGCCACCGCGACCATCACCGCTCCCATCGCCATCTGGATCCGGCCACGGTAGGCGGAGAGGCGGTCGGCCAGGCGCCGGCCGCCCAGCATCAGCGCGTAGAGCACCAGCACCGAGCCGATCGCGTAGGAGAGCGCGACGGCGAGCTTTCCGGCGGTGAAGTCCTGCGCGGCGGAGACGGTGATCACCCCGGCGAGGATCGGGCCCGCGCAGGGCGCGTAGACGAGGCCGAGGCTGGCGCCCAAGACCATGCCCGAGCCGAACCCGTCCCCGGTTGCACGCGCAGGGCCCGGGACGATCCGGGAGATGAACGCCTCGACCCGAGCCGCCAGCGCCGGGATCAGCAGCAGGGTCCCGAAGGCAAACAGGGTGACGATCGCGAGCGTGCGCAGGAAGTCGTCCGGCAGGCCCAGCGCCTCGATCACGTAGACCAGGGCGATGGTGGCGAAGGTGAACGACGCCGCCAGGCCGACGACCACGCCCAGCGGCCGGCGGCGTCCGCCGGTGATCCCGGCGCTGAGAACGGCCGGCAGGACCGGCAGCACGCACGGCGACAGGGCCGTGCCCGCGCCGGCCAGGAATGCGAACAGCATCAGCAGTACCACTCCTACCCAGTCCTCCGAGTCGCTCAAGCGCTACTAAGCGCTACTCACCCCATACGCTGGCGGGTGCGAAACCGATGTCCGACGAGCCCTCCGCAGCTTGAGCCGAAGCGTCGAAGCCGACGTCGCCGTGGTCGGAGGCGGCCTCGCGGGCCTGGTCGCCGCGCGCGAGCTCGTTCGCGGCGGCGCCTCGGTGGTGGTGCTGGAGGCGCGCGACCGCGTCGGTGGCCGCACCCTGAACGCCGACCTCGGGCAGGGCAAGGTGGTCGAGATCGGCGGGCAGTGGATCGGCCCGACCCAGGACCACCTCGCCGCGCTCGCGGCCGAGCTGGGGGTGGAAACGTTCCCCACATACATCGAGGGCCAGAACGTGCTCGAGCTCGGCGGCCGCGTGCGCCGCTACTCGGGAACGATCCCGCGGCTCAACCCCGCCTCGCTGCTGGAGGTCGAGCTCACCCGGAGGCGGCTCGACGCGCTCGGAAAACGGGTCCCGCTCTCCTCGCCGTGGGAGTCGCCGAGGGCACGCCGGCTCGACTCGATGACCCTGGATTCCTGGCTGCGGCGGACCATGCACACCGGGCCGGCGCGACGTCTGGTCGAGATCGCGGTGCGGACGGTGTGGGGCGCGGACTCCGCCGACCTGTCGCTGCTCTTCGCGCTCTGGTACATGCGCTCGGGCGGGGGCTTCGACTCGCTGATCGACACCGAGGGCGGCGCCCAGCAGGACCGCTTCGTCGGCGGCTCGCAGCTGATCTCGCTGCGCCTCGCGGCCGAGCTCGGAGACCGGGTGGTGACGTCGGCCCCGGCCGCCCGCGTCACCCACGACACCGAGCGGGTGACGATCGAGGCCGGCGAGGCGGTCGCCTCGGCCCGGCGGGCGATCGTCGCCATCGCGCCCCCGCTCTGCGACCGCGTCGAGTGGCTCCCGGAGCTGCCGCCGGCCCGCTCGCAGTTGGCCCAGCGGATGCCATGGGGCTCCTACCTGAAGTGCATCGCGGTCTACGACGAGCCCTTCTGGCGTGCCGACGGGCTCAGCGGCGAGGCCGTCTCCGACACCGGGCCGGGAACCACCACTTTCGACAACTCCCCTCCCGACGGCTCCCCGGGGGTCCTGCTCGCCTTCTCCAGCGGCACCGACGCCCGCCGGCTGCAGCGACTCGACGCCGACGAGCGCCGGGAGGCGGTCCTCGAGGGGATGGGGCGGGCGTTCGGGCCGCGGGCCCGCAAGCCGGAGCGCTTCATCGAGCAGGACTGGTCGCGCGAGCGCTACACCGGCGGCGGGCCGGTGTGCTTCATGGGACCGGGCGTGCAGACCGGCTTCGGCGCGGTGATCCGCGAACCGGTGGGCCCGATCCACTGGGCGGGCACCGAGACTGCCGAGGTCTGGTCGGGCTACATGGACGGCGCCGTCCGCTCCGGCGAGCGCGCCGCGGCCGAGGTGCTCGAACGCCTCTAGTCCGGCTGGTCGGAGTCGACCGGGCGACGGACCCGGAAGAGCTTGATCTCGCCCTCGATTCCCCTCAGGCGCCGGTCGCCGGCGAACGAGTAGCTGAAGGCGTCGCCGGCGGCCTCGACCGCCGCCTCGCTGGCCAGCACGCTGCCGGGCCGCGCCATCGCCGTGATCCGCGACGCCATGTTCACCGGCCGCCCGTACCAGTCCCCGGCACGCGAGAGCGCGGTGCCCCGGGCAAGCCCGGCCCGCAGCCCGGGGAAGTCGCCGCCCTCGGCCTCGGCGGCCGCGACCAGGTCAAGCGCCGCGGCGACCGCCGCCTCTCCATCCTGGGAGACGAGCATCGCCGCGTCGCCGATCATCTTCACCAACCGCACCGGGGCCGAGACCACCTCCGCCACCAGGCGGCCGAGCCGCTCGGTCACCTGGCCGAGCTCCTCCGGCGGCAGCTGCTCGCCGAGGCGGGTGAAGTCGACCAGGTCGGCGAAGGCGGCGGTGACCTCCTGCGCCCCGGTTGCCCCCGAGGCGAGGTCCGCGCGGGAGATCACGTCGCTGCGAACCTGCTCGCGCAGGTGCAGGTCGAACGTGTACTCGAGGGCTTGCGCCACGTGCGGGCGCAGCTCCCGGGCCGCGGCGGCGAGGCGCAGGCCGACATCGCGCTCGTTGTCCCCCGCCTCGACGTAGGCGTCGACGATCATTCCCCTGGTCGCCGCCGCCAGCTGCGACATCGTCATCCCCAGCACCCTGGCGATCTCGAGCATCCCCTGTTCCGGCAGCCCCGCGTCGCGCAGCTTCTTAAGCCGCCGGGCGGCCTCGAGGTCCTGGGAGCCCGAGCGCCTGGCGCTGGCGGACCCAGTAGTCCAGCTCGATCCCGGAGCGCTCGGCCAGCTCGGAGCCGGTGAGCCGCTCGCCCGCTCCGTCCAGCACCCGCTCGATCGGCAGCAGCGCCAGCCGCTCCTCGGCGACGGCGCTTCGCAGCTCCTCCAGCGCAACGCCGTCGGCGGCGAGCTCGGTGAGCAGCCGCAGGCGCGCGTCGCGAGCGTCGCCCTCGACGCCCTCCAGGAGCCCCTCCGCCTCGAAATTGATCGGCATGGGCGCATTTAAGCCTGCCGGGCCCGGCGAGGGCTTTCGCCTCGTACACTTTGGGCATGGCAGGGGAAGAGGGCCTGGAGATGCCGATCTTCGAGTTGCCGGCGGTGATCCTGCCCGGCGAGTTGATGCCGCTGCACGTCTTCGAGGAGCGCTACAAGCGGATGATCGGCCACTGCCTCGACTCCGAGGAGCCGTTCGGGATCGTCTTCCGCGATGACGAGGGGGGCGCCAGGCGGATCGGCTGCACCGCGCGGGTGACGCAGGTGGTCGAGCGCTTCGAGGACGGCCGCATGAACATCGTCGTCACCGGCGAACTGCCGTTCAAGGTGCTCGACCGCTTCGAGGACGAGGAGTACCCCAGCGGCGAGATCGAGCCGATCGACGCCGAGCCCGCCGACGAGGCGGAGGCCGAGGGACGTGAGCAGGTCGCGGAGATCGCCCGCGACGCCTTCGCCGAGCTGGTCGAGCGCGTCTCGGGCGAGCCTCCCACCTCGGACGACCTCGCCACCGACGACGCCTACGCGATCGCGGCCCGGGTCGAGCTCCCGGCCGAGACCAAGCAGCGCCTGCTGGAGCTGCGTTCCGAGCCCGAGCGGATGCGGGTCCTGGGCGACGCCCTGCGCGCCCTGGTCGATGCCGTGGACCGCTCCCAGGAGATCGCCGAGCGGGCCCGGATGAACGGCAAGGTCATCGTCGGCTAGACAATTTCACGTTTGCATCAAAAGTGATGCATAGAGTGGTCCTTCAACGCAGTTGAGCGCCTCTGCTACATCGGCAAGCGAGGGATGGGAGCGCTCGAGTTCGCTCCGGCGAAGGGTCCTAGGCCCACGAAGAGCCACGAGATCGACGTCAAGGCTCTGGTTGAACTGGCCTCAGAAGTCATGGCGGAGCGTTCGG
>JBKJZF010000230.1:0-3698 GCA_046715315.1 Solirubrobacterales bacterium
CCCCACCCCAATACCCGGACCTCGAGGAGGAGGCGGCATAGGGCCGTGGGCTGGCCTGTCCTGGAGCCGTGTTGGTGTGCAGTCCGCGGGCCCGCGCAGAGCCTTGGTCGACTGGCAGCCTGAGCAAGGCCGACCCCCCGCCAAGCTTCGTGTGGTGGCTGCCCGCCGGGTAGTCGCCACGGTCGCGGTAAGGCGAGCCGCGCAACCACGATGGCGCGCCACGCGATCAACCTCCTGGATAGCCGCCTAGCCGTGGGCAAGGCCACGTTGACGAGTCGCGAGCTGCGCGACGAGCTTGGGATCTCGCCTCAGGCCGCCTCCAACCTGCTCGCCCGCTGGCGTCGCGCCGGCTTGGTCGACCGGGTCGCCCGGGGTCGCTATGCCATCCGCCAGATCGGCCTCTTGGGGACCCGGGCGTCATCAGAGGATGTGGCCCTGGCCGTCGCCGCGCTCGTCGGCGAGCGGCCCCATCGCATCTCCTATCGCTCTGCGCTGGACTTCCACGGCCTGCTCGCCCGACCGGTGCGAACGGTCCAGATCTCCTCCCCGCGGCGCTTCGCCAGCGTCAGCATTAGCGGCCGTCCGCTGAAAGTCGTGTATGAACGAGAGGAGACCGTCGAGCTCGGCAGCGAGCCTGCCGGGCACGGAGCCCTGGTCTCGAACCTGGAGCGCTCGCTCCTCGATGCCGCTTCCCGACCCGACCTCGTCGGCGGCTACCTTCCCCTCGCCGAAGCGCTCGCCGGGGGTCACCCGGATCCGAACCGACTGCTCGGACTCGCTGGACGGCTCGATACAAGTGCCGCACTACGACGGATCGGATCCCTCGCTGATCAGCTCGGGCTACCCGGGCTCGCAGACGAACTCGAGCCTGGCGGTCGGCCCCACTTCGACTTCGACCTAGACCTCGATCCAGGGCTCAGGGACCGAGGCGCTGCCTTCCGCGATAGCATGTGGCGAATCCGCTGGCCGGTCGATCCTGGAGCCGTGAGGCGGGAGATAGCGCAGTGATCCACGCCAACATCCTCAAGCGAGAGGCGGACGAGGGCGGGTTGGCGGCTAGCGCCGTCGAGCGCGACTACGTCCTTGCGCACGTTCTGGCCGCGATCGCCAGGCGGGACAAAGCAAGAGCAGATCGTATTCAAGGGCGGGACCGCACTCAGGCTCTGTCACTTCGAGTCCTACCGCTACTCAGCCGATCTCGACTTCAGCTTGGTCAATGACCTCGGTCTTGACGGCGCACGCAAACTGGTCGCGGATGCCCTCGTTGGTTGCAAGGAGCGGGTCGGGTTTCCAACCCTCCGGCGGAGCGATCACCGACGTCTGCGCCGGCGGGCCATGCCATGCCGGAGGCTGGACCGGGCCCTAGCCGCCGATGGTGACGCACGCGCGGGTCGGGAGCCCGAACCGGACGTCGTCTGCGCTGGTCGGCGTGCGCCGTGCACGGGCACTCTTTGCCGTTCTTGCGGCTACGGGCGCTCTCGTACTGAGCGGCGCCCCCTCCGCCGTCGCCCAGGACCCTGGACGCTGGCTGCTCACCGGAGCAAGCTCGGTTCCCACCGTGTACTGGCAGGGGCTCACGTCCGACCCGGCCGAGGCGAACCTGTACTTCGCGGGGCTGTTCGAGGGGTTGTGGCGCACCACACCGCAGCTGCGCCAGACTGCCGGCGTCCCGAGCGCGATCCCGCCTGCCGTCCAACTCGCGGAGGGCTACAACCACATCGGTGACCCGACCTGGAACTCCGGCGAAGGCGGTCGCGTGCTGCTCCCGCTGGAGTGCTTCACGCCCGGGGTCGGCAATACCTGCGGCACCGGCTCGTTCGGTGTCGCCGACCCCGCCACGCTCGACTTCCGCTACTACGTGAAGCTCGACCCGGGGGAGATCCCCAAGGCAATGTGGGCCGAAACGTCGCCGGACGGCTCGCTCGTCTGGACCAGCAGCGGCAACGACCTGCTCGCGTATCGCTCGAACGAGGTCTCGGAAGTCAATCGCGCCCCGTCCGGTCCGCTGCTGCACCCCGCTCGCCGCCTCGTCGATGCGGTGCCGCCCACCGGCGTCACGGGGGCCGTCTTCAGGGACGGCCGGCTGCTGCTCGCCGGAGAGGCCAACGGCATCTATCGGGTTTGGGCCGTGGATCCCGACACCGGGGAGCGCCGGCTCGAGCTCGAGATGAGCATCTGCGGCGAGTCCGAGGGCCTCGACGTGATCCCCACGCTCGGCGGGGAGCTCCATTGGTTGATTGCGCCGTTCGACCCTGGCTGCTCGCTCACCTACGGGCCGTCGAGCGCGTTGCTTCACTTCGTTTCGACCCCTGGGCACGCGCGCTTCGAGGTGGAGGTCCTCGACACCGCCGTTACGGCGCTGCCCGGCGAGGTGGTGGCGACGGTTCGCGCGACCCGCGACGGCCGGCCCCTCCGCCAGGCGCGGGTGAGCTTCGCCGGCGGGCTGGCACGCACGGACAAGGAGGGGCTGGCCACGGTCGCGACCACCCTGGAGCGACCGGGGCGCTTCAAGGCGCTGGCGCAGAAGGGCCAGAGCTATGGCGTATCGGATCTCGTGCCCGTGCGACTCGCCGCCGCGGGGCTGCGCGTGCCCGCCCCGCAGTCAGGCGCCGGTTAGCGACCGGGGCCTGCTCCCCAGGCGGCGAACGCTCGATCAGACACGCCGGAGATCGCTACGGCGCCCGGACGCAGGGCGCGAAAAGCTTGACGGCCTCGACTTCCCAAGCGAGGTACAGCTCGCCATCGACGACCTGGCCGGGTCCATGCGCGAGGGCCTCTTGGCCCTCTCGGTGGGGGTGGGCCTCGTGGGATTCGGAGCGCGCCCTGAAGCGCTTGACGACTGGGTGGTACCGGGCGACTCGGTCGGGCACCGGCACGGGCTGTAGTGAGATTGCCGTGCCTCCATCCGCCGCTTCGCGGGGAGAAGCGCTCGAGGAGGCCTTGGCCGGCATCGGCGCCGGGCGCCAGAAGGCCGAGGATGAGGAGCTCACCGCCCAGCTCGCCCGCCTCCCGGACCTGAGCGAGGCGCTACGAGAAGCCACGCCTGCGATCAAGCGTCAGGTGTTCGCGTCGTTCGACCTGCGGATCGCCTACGACAAGGTCGAGCACCGGGCCGAACTCTCCGCGACCGTGTCCGAGGCCGTCGCCGATGCCTTCGAGAACGCGAATGCCCTCCAGGCGGAGGGTTCCAGCGTGGTAGTGACAGACATAGCGGGGGCCCGATTCGTCTCCCGCTACCACGCACGGATCGTCGAGCGAGTACGCCTGACGGCGTGACGCGAATTACGGCTTCTCCTCCAAGGCGCGGCTATGGCGGAGTCGGATACTCGAGCACCGTTACGGCGTTGCAGATGTGCCTGTGTCCGCGACGGCCGACGTTCCGGCGTGTCACCGTCACCCGAGCCTCGTCGTCCCCATTGAACTCGCCGCGAAGCCCATAAGCCCCCTTCCGACTACTTCGTGTCGAGTCCATGACGATCCGCTCACCGCTGGGCCGCTCGACGATGAGCTTGACTGTGCGGCCGGGTACGCAGCTGGCCTGTGGGGACTCGACGAGGCCCGAGAGGAGCGCGTTCCCGGGATAGCCCGTGAAGTGCCTATGGCCGATCGCGGTGGGGTATGACGTGGTGTGGGCGGCAAGCTGACTCACGCTGGCGCCAAGTGTGGAGACGAATGCGAGGGCCGCAATGGTGGTGCGC